>JAFLJQ010000235.1 GCA_022712915.1 Gammaproteobacteria bacterium
TCTTCTGGACTTTCTCCTTCTTCTACTTGCTGGATCGCTTTTATCCGAATATCGGCAAGTGCTTTTCGACTCAGTTTTCTTCCATCATTATTCATGACCAAGATTATACATTATGTCGCATAATTAGTGTACTTGTTAGTACCGATAGAGGTAGCGCAGAGATGATCTATTCGTTGCCAGTCTAGAAATACACTGATAGGGTACTGTGACAAAGTCCCTTGGTAATTAGTCCGCCAGTTTCCCTTGGTAATGACACTAATACAATTCATGCTGATACAAGTTAGGGGCATCTCTTAACTTGTATCTATTCCTGTTTCAGAAAATATGTTTGATCTAGTTTGGTGTCAATATTAGGATGGGTGTCTGGGTTCATAATCTCTCAACGATAAACCCGGACACCCATCTCAACGTGAGTATTCCTCAGTCTCTGATCCTGAGGTATTCATCCACTTCAAAATAAATTGTCTTAATACACTCAAATATCTGCCCTTATTCCAGGCAAAGAAAATGCGGGTAAAGAACTAATCGACTCATCAGCAGAAAAATGCTACGAATCCAGGCTGTGAGGTTCGGGTATTTTTTGTCTTTTAATGGTGAAAAAAGCATTGTTTATGCTGTTTTTTAAACGCTTACCCGTAAAAAAGTGTATTCAGCTAGTTAGTACTTCATGCCTGTTTTTATAGGTGAATATTTATATGAAGCAGATATATTTTGTTTAGGCTGAACTTTTTTGAAGAATAGTCGATAAAACATTTACCGGGCCAATATTTCTAAGTAATACGATTAAAAAAAGGATTAATTATTTTTATGGGCATAAAAAATGAATGATTAAGTAGGAGGCTGTTTAAAGTGAACTGGCTAAAAAATATAAACATAGGGCAACAGATTGCAGGTGGTTTTGCCATTCTGGTATTGATTATGATCCTGATGGTGGTTTTGTCACTGAACGGGGTGAGTCGTACCACGACTATTAATAGTCGTGTTATCGATCTTCGTATGCCCACTGTTCTGGCATCCACGGAGATGGAAAATGGCGTTAACCATTCCCTTGCGGCACTGCGTGGCTGGATGATTCTGGGTAATGATAAATTCAAGCAGAATCGCATAAAATCCTGGGAAGAAATTGATCATGCCTTTTCCAAAATGAAAGACTTTTCGAAAAACTGGACGAATCCAAAAAATATTCAACGTTTGACGGAGATTGAATCCAGTTTGGCCAGGTTTAAAGTGGCACAACAGGAGATTGAAGATATTAGTGGTTCCGCTGAGAATACACCCGCGACCCTTATGTTGGTTACAAAGGCGGCACCGCAAGCCAAAATTATTGTGCAAAATATCACTAAAATGATAGATATAGAGGCAGGGCTTGCCGCTACGCCACAGCGCAAAAAATTACTCGGTATGATGGCAGATGTTCGTGGCACCATGGGTTTGTCTCTGGCTAATATTCGTGCCTTTTTATTAACCGGTGATCCGACATTTAGTAAACAATTTCATCAGCTCTGGACCAAGAATGAACGACGGTTTGGAGACTTGTCACGAAATACAGGATTAATGAATGGTGCACAACGCGCATCCTTTAATAAGCTCAAAAAAGCCCGCACCATATTTAAAGGGCTACCACCTAAAATGTTTGAGATTCGTGGTGGAAAAAAGTGGAATGTAGCTAACTTTTGGTTGGGTTCTAAGGCCGCACCTGAAGCGGCTAAGATTCTTGAACATTTAACCGTTATGGTGAGCAATCAAAATGAATTGGCGGCAGCGGATGTTAAGGCTGCAAAAATGGCCTCAACAAGCCTCACCACTTTTATGATTACACTGGGAGTGATTGCCGCTGGCTTGGGGATATTTGTGGCGATGTTCATAGTGCGAGCTATTACCAAGCCATTGACCATTATGTTAGATTCGGCGGATGATTTGCGTGATGGTGATGGTGATTTGACACAGCGATTACCCGATTTTGGTAATAATGAACTGGGGCGTACCGCCAGTGCATTTAACGGTTTTTTGGACAAGATTCAGGGGGTCTTGCTTGAAGTTCGTGAAGCGGCAAATAATATAGCCGGTGCCTCTGATCAGGTAAGTACGACCGCGCAAAGTATGAGCCAGGGTAGCAGTGAACAGGCCGCGAGTGTTGAAGAAACCGCTGCTTCACTTGAGGAAATGAGTGCCTCCATTTCGCAAAATACCGAGAATGCCAAAGTGACGGATGGCATGGCTCAAAAGGCAACGGATGAGGCCAAACGTGGTGGTGATGCCGTTAGCTCGACGGTGGATGCGATGAATGAAATTGCGGGTAAAATCAGCGTTATTGAAGATATTGCCTATAAAACCAATCTTCTGGCGCTCAATGCAGCCATTGAAGCTGCACGTGCCGGTGAACATGGTAAGGGGTTTGCGGTTGTCGCGGATGAAGTGCGCAAACTGGCTGAACGTAGTCAGACCTCCTCACAAGAAATTGGTGAATTGGCCAAAAGTAGCGTTGAGGTCGCACAACGAGCGGGTGAATTACTGGAAGAAATTGTACCGAGTATTGAGAAAACGGCCACCCTGGTGGCAGAAATTTCGGCCTCATCTGAAGAACAGGCTACGGGTGTTTCACAAGTCAATATTGCAGTGGGTCAGTTAGACTCTATTTCACAACAAAATGCCTCTGCGTCAGAAGAACTGGCGGCTACCGCAGAAGAGATGAATTCACAGGCAATGCAATTAAGAGAGACTGTTGGGTTTTTCAAACTTGATTCAAATACGGGATAACTAAACGTAGTTGAAACTGATCTCTGTTGAGACAAATAAGCGAATGAACAGGGATGGTTTTTTCACTTAACGATTTCTTCAAAATATGTATTTTTACTTACTTATCCGCCAGGGCTTCATTGCATGTGATGACCTGATGTCGTCCTTTCCCTTACGTTAGCACCTTACTTTATCCTGTATGCTGGTCCATCTGTTGAGCGTGAGGTGACTTCCCGCTTTTCTGGAGTACCCTACCTATTAGATAACCTCTAAAAGTGGTGCGGGGGCTCTCAAACTAGGATATTCCAGGATTATGCTTCACCTTGAGGAAAATAAGACCAAAATTGAAGCGTGATCTTGGGCCTGGTAGGCCGGGATGTCCTGTCAGGGGCTGATTATCCAAACTTGTCTATATTAGGCTTGAATTTTGATCTGCCTGACCATATTCTCCTGTTCAGTTTTGCTATTTAATTCGAATCACGTAATAAACAATTTAAGGAGTTCTGGATGAGCGTGGAAACCAAGAAAGAGACCCTGAGCTTTCAAACCGAGGTCAAACAGCTACTGAATCTGATGATTCACTCACTGTATTCCAATAAAGAAATTTTCCTACGGGAGCTGATTTCCAATGCCTCGGATGCCTGCGATAAGCTGCGTTTTGAGGCTCTGAGTGACGGTGCCCTTTATGAGGATGATTCTGAATTACAGATTTTGATCGACTACGACAAGGACGCCCGTACCATTTCCATTAGCGATAATGGCGTCGGTATGAATCGTCAGGAGGTGATGGACAATGTTGGTACTATCGCCAGTTCAGGCACTCGCAAATTCCTCAATAATCTATCGGGAGATCAGGCCAAAGATTCTAACCTGATCGGTCAGTTTGGTGTAGGTTTTTACTCCGCCTTTATCGTCGCTGATAAGGTGATTTTGGAGACCCGTCGTGCCGGTCTGGGTCATGATCATGGTGTGCGTTGGGAATCGAGCGGCGAAGGTGATTACAGTATTGAGAATATTGATCAGCCCAAGCGTGGAACCACGGTTACTCTGCATTTACGTGAAGATGAGAGTGAGTTTCTGGAAAATTACCGTGTGCGCAGCATTATCAACAAGTATTCGGATCATATCTCCTTGCCAGTGTTCATGTTCAAAAATGATGATAAGGGAGAAAAGACCGAAGAACTGGAAACAGTTAATAAGGCTTCGGCTCTCTGGACTCGCACCAAGAGCGAGATATCAGATGACGAATATAAAGAATTTTATAAGCATGTGGCACATGATTTTGATGAGCCCCTGACATGGATGCATAACAAGGTTGAAGGCACGCAGGAATATACCACTCTTTTATATATTCCCAAGCGCGCACCGTTTGATCTGTTTGATCGAGATACGCAACGTGGTATCAAATTGTATGTGAAGCGTGTCTTTATCATGGACGATGCCGAGCAACTAATGCCAAATTACCTGCGTTTTATTCGTGGTGTGGTGGATTCTAATGATCTGCCTCTGAATATTTCACGTGAGATCCTGCAACGTAATAAATCTATTGATACCATCCGTACGGCCTCGATTAAAAAACTGTTGAATGTATTGGATGGTATTGCCAAGGATGAGCCGGAAAAATATACCACTTTCTGGAATGAGTTCGGTAAGGTGATCAAGGAAGGCCCGGCAGAAGATTTTGCTAATAAGGAAAAGATTGCAAAACTAATGCGATTTGCATCAACACATAGCAATAGCAATGAGCAATCAGTGTCTCTCGATGATTATATTGAACGTATGCAGACTGGACAGGACAAGATTTATTACATCACCGGTGACTCTTATGCTGCGGTGAAAAACAGTCCGCATCTGGAACTGTTTAAGAAGAAAGGTATTGAGGTCATTTTGATGTATGACCGTGTCGATGAATGGATGATGTCCCATTTGAACGAATATAATGAGAAGACATTTGTTTCTGTGGCCAAAGGTGCCCTTGATTTGGGCGAACTGGCCGATAAGGAAGAGAAAGAAAAAACCGAGCAGGCGGCCAAGGACTATAGTGAGTTACTTGATAAGATGAAAGAGGCGCTGGGCGACAAGGTTAAGGAAGTCAGGATCTCCAATCGTCTGACGAATTCACCTTCATGCCTGGTGGTTGAAGAAGGTGACATGGCCGTTAGCATGCAGAAAATTATGCAACAGGCGGGTCATAGCATTCCAGCCATGGAACCTATTCTGGAGATCAATGCCGAGCACCCTCTGGTAATACGTTTGAAAGAATCAGTGGCGGATGGACAATTTTCTGACTGGACTTTTATCCTGTTTGAACAGGCTTTGTTGAGTGAAGGTGGCCAATTGGAAGATCCCGCCAGTTTTGTCAATCGTGTGAATGAGTTGCTTCTTGTTTTGACAGATGAAGCAAAATAGGCAGGACTTTTGAAGTAGTGAAAGGGGCGGCTATAATGCCGCCTTTTTTATTGTCTATAATATGCTGTAGTTGTTTTAAGCTGGATATAAACCAATGGTGTCAGGGTCATGATAAATAAAATAAGTGGTATAGCCTTGCTGGTAGTTGGCGGTTTGTTGATCCTGTGGGGTTATAATGAATCCCAGTCGCTGGGTTCACAATTAACCAAGCTCTATTCCGGTAACCCAACGGAGAATACGTTGTTTTATTATATTGGTGGTGGAGTCTGTTTGTTGCTGGGGGCGGCCAATTTATTGCGCAAGAAATAAATTTCTAAAAGTTGACATTATTGTCACCCAGCCTTGTGCAATAGGGTCAATAATTGTTTTAGGCGATTGAATTGGCCAGGGTGATTTGTCCAAATTCAAGCCAGCCAGAACGGATAGTTTGTACTCCTCCCTTTATTTTCTGTTTACATACTTACTTGATATTGCCAGATGTGGTTTTTCGCCAGTGATATGTGAATTGGTTCGCAACAAATAAACAAAGTATAAGAATTTTAATATAGAGTATTTATCTAAAAATAGTGATTTTTTTGTGAGAATGAGGAAGCTGCTGGGTGCAGAATCGTAGTGTCTATGGAGTCACTGTTGTCCCGTTAAAAAGTTAATCCATTTGAAAATCTAAACTGCAAGGGGGGTGCCTTGTGGGTGAAAAGTGCATTTTGAGAAGTACCCGATATTTGAAGTGCCTGTAATTACATATAATGTTACTCCTTTATTTAGTGACGGTTGGGCCGAGTGATTAAGGAAAATGCCATGCAGCAAGAAAGGCGTGAGTTGAGAAGAATAGCGTTTGAGCGGCCAGCCAGGATTCTCATCCGAGGAGGGGAAAAGCGGTCTGTCAAATCCCATGATTTTTCCATGGAAGGGGCTGCATTTATCAGTAAAGAGCCTATTGAGATGGGTGAGGTTTTGCGTATGACCCTCAATGTTGGCCATTCCGGTCAATCTTGTATAACGAGACTCTATGGGCAGGTTGTGCATCGTAGTAAAAAGGATAGTCATTTTTTTATAGGTATTAGTTTTCAGGTAAATAAATCCCCTTAACAAATTGATACAGTCTGTATCTCTGCTTTTGTCATTCTCTGAAATTAAGGTTAATTAATCAGTGAATTATTCCCTGTTATGTCCGATATAGATTAAGCACAAGGCAATCTATTAGCCTGTCACCGGTATGCAATGCAAAAGGGAAGGACCATAAAGGTCACCAGTTGTAGCTGCTGTATTTGATGTCAGTAATGACATAATGTTAGCAATAATAATAAGGTCTTAGCATGCATAGTGAATCAAAATTTGTTTTACCGGTCGTGGATACCTTGATGAATGTTTTTACCACCATGGTACAGATTGAACCTGAGGCGGGTAAAAGTCGAATCAAGCAAGATGATATTTCAAAGGGCGACGTCACGGGTTTGCTAAAAATGGAGGGTGACACAGCCAATGGCAGTATCTCCATTACCTTTACAAAATCAGTCGTGATTGACCTAGTCAAACGTATGCTACATATGGATATAGATGAAATTGATGAAATTGCCCGAGATATGGCGGGTGAAATGGCCAATATTGTGGTGGGTGGTGCTAAAAACCTACTGGAAAAGCAAGGTCATAGTATTAACATGTCACTGCCTGAAGTTTTTGATGGGGAAGGGCATCGCATTGAACACAGTTTTAATGGTGAAACCATTGAGATACCTTTTTCAATTGACTCGGGCAACTTCTATATAGAAGTTAATTTCAAAGAACATACATAGTCCTGATTTAGCATACTGCTTGTCAGTCTCAAAATTCAGGCCTTGTCAATTACCTCTTGTTCTGCCCACCACATTCATTGAATATACGATATTCGCATTTTGTACAAATAGACTGATCCAGCTCGTCATAGATCACACCAATAGCCTCTTTTTTTGTCAAGAAGACGTTCTCTGCTCCAAAGCGATGTAAATAATCACCTCGCTTGAGGACATTACAGACTTGTTCCTTGACCTTAACTATATACAGATCGCCATTTAGTTTTTTGCGGCGTTCTGATTCCTGCAGGATCATTTCAGCCCCGGCGATGTCGATAAAATTGATGCCACTGCCGACAATCAGTAAGTGGTTTTGTTGTGGATTGTTTTTACTGAAATTACGCAAATTGAGCTGGATGTAATCTACTGCACCAAAAAACAGGGAACCATCGATTTGAATGATTTTGAGTTGAGGGCATTCCATATGGTTAGTTGTACTGATCATGCGACGATTGTCGCTAGTTTTGTCCGGTATCAGGCTGGTTATCCTGGGTCTTGCTGTGCGCATCAGGTACATGATCAGTGACAGCATGACACCGACATAAATGGCGAACTCCAGCTCAACAAACAGGGTCGCAAGGAAGGTTGCGGCGAGTATCAGGGTTTCTGAGCGACTAACCTGGATAATATTATGAATGTGATGAAAATCAATTAACCGCCAGGCGACGATCAACAGGATACCTGCCATGGCGGGGATGGGCAGGTAGGCCGCAAGGGGTGCGACCAGCAACAGGATAGCCAGCAGGATGGCGGCAGCAAAGATGGCTGCCATGGGGCTGCGTGCCCCGGCTGTGTAGTTTATACCACTACGTGTGAATGAGCCGGATGAGGCGTAGCTGGAAAAGAAACTGCCTGCGATATTGGCAAAACCCTGGCCGATAAATTCCTGATTGCCGTTGATATGCTGCCCGGATTTGAGTGCGATCGACCGTGCAATGGAAACGGCCTCAACCAGACCGAGCAGAGCTACCGCCAGGGCACCCGAACCCAGTTGTTTAATTGATGCAAGTGAGAAGTCGGGTAGTGATAGAGGTGGCAGGTTACGGGGTAGTTCGCCAACCAGCTTGACCTGATGGGTCTCGGCACCCAGCCAGGCGGCCAGGATACTGGCTACTATCATGGAAACAAATAGTCCCGGCCAGCGGGGTTTAAAGATCATAAAAATAATACCGACTGCCAGGCTCACCGAGGCGATCAGCGTGGCATATGGATTCATATTACCCAATTGGGCAAACAGTTCCAGCCAGGTATGCAGGAAGGATTCACCGGCGGGAATTGATATACCAAAGAAATGTTTGAGTTGGCTGGTTGCGATTAGCAATGCTGCCCCGGCAGTAAATCCGACCACAACGGAATGGGAAACAAAGTTGACCAAGGCGCCCATCTTGCCCAGTCCCAGGCCTAATTGGTAGGCTCCGGCGAGAAACGTCAGGGTTAGTGCCAGTTGAATGTATTCAGGGCTGCCAGGTACGGCAAATTGACTGACGGTGGCGAATACGACTATGGAAATGGCGGTGGTGGGGCCGGAGATCAGGTGCCATGAAGACCCAAACAGGGCTGCAACCACGGGTGGCACCATGGCGGAATAGAGGCCATAGATGGGTGGCATGCCAGCGATCATGGCGAAGGCCACACCTTGTGGCAGGACAATTACCGCGCCGGTTAGACCGGCGATAAAATCAGCACGCAAGGTGTCGCGATTGACCATCGGCCACCAGCGTAAAAAAGGCATAAAACGAATGAGTAGCAAATTACACTGTTCTGCAAAGAGTTTAAGCATGCATATCCTTAACTGGTAATTGAAAGTCGATATTTTATGTTTGATGCGGGCAATAAATATGAACCGGCCCTTGCTACCCGTGCATCATGTGGGTGGATAATTTTCAGGATTTACAGTGAAATAGTCGGTTTATTGCCAGATGCAGACTATAGAAATAGTCCGGTCTTATGCCGAGCTGACACTGAATGACATGTATTATCGTGCAACCGGTATGTTTTAGTTAGTGAATAATTGATTGCTTATATTCCTAAAAGGAATGCTTCGCCAGATGGTTAGAGGTTTGGGAGTCGTGTTCCTACTTATTATCTCAGCCCGTAAAGGCTTAGACATGAGTCGATTTACTCTATTTGATGACGCTTTGTTGTCACCTTTTGAGATAGGGAGGAATGCTGTTTAATGTAATCCCCATTTTATTTTCATATTAGCCTGTGTCACCGTTGCGGGGGGGGGCGATTTGAAGCCCACCCTTTGCACTTTCGGGCATTATTTCTCAGTCACCTCATTCCATCTGGAAATGTTATTCTTTGTGAAATCACCTAAAAGTGTGACGGATTTGTCGATATACTTAATCAAGCACTAATTGTATTGGCGTTTATGAGGTTAACCGATATGAATAAATTTGATCATGTTACTGGCTTTCTGACGGGTAGCCTTATTAGCATTCTTTATGTTACTGGCTCCATCACCGGAGGCGTAGCCCACTTGCTAGTGGTGGTTGGAATTATCTTTGTTGTGACCAGTGTTGTTAGCTATTGTTCTTTATCTCCTGTTATCGAAACCTCAAGTAATAAAAATAAATAACCTTAATAGTGTCTTCATAATTTTGTGCTTGCTATAATCCACCTGCTTTTAATGAGGTAGACAGTATGAGTATGCAAATACAGATAGAAGAAAAACTTGCTAAAGAGCTGAAAGCTCAACATCTTGAAGTGGTAAATGAAAGCAATAACCACAACGTCCCGCCCGGTTCCGAATCGCACTTTAAAATCGTAGTGGTAGCACCTGATTTCGAGGGTAAAAGTTTGATCAATCGGCATCGCATGATTAACAGTATTCTGGCGGATGAACTCAAGAACCAGATCCATGCCCTGGCCATGCATACCTATACTGAAGAAGAATGGAACAAGGCCAGTGGTGATGCCCCTATGTCTCCTCCTTGCATGGGTGGTGGTAAATAGTGACTGTTTTAATACCGATAATTGATTAATGTCTGTGTATCAGACATGGATTTTTAATACTGGCGGGTAACATAAAGCGGAACAGGCGTATTGATTTAAGTAGTCTACTGGTTTTGGTTTGCGTGGTCTTAAAAATCAGAGTACATGCGAGTCGGGTTGAGAATGCAGTTTGGATCAAAGGCCAGTTTGAGGTTGAGATGTAACTGTTTTAACTTGCCTGACAGGGGCTGAAAATATTCTTCATTGTTATCGCCATGGCGAAACAGGGTGGCATGGCCCTGAGCGGTGATGGCCTGTTGCCGAATGGTTTCGGCATCCATGTCTGATTTGATCCAGCGTTGTGCTCCACCCCAATCGATAAATGTTTCCCCGTTTATGTTCAGCTTCGTAGTATTGGCAGGAACAGATAGACGCCATAAAGGTTGTTCGCTATCAAAGAAGGCTAATTGTTGTTCGCGTAGTTTGTACCAGAACTGTTCACCGTCATTAAGTTCATCACCTTGTATACTTTGCATGGCCACTTTGATGGCCTGCTTAGTACCCGATAGACGGGTGTAAAGATATTGCCCGTCATGGCAACTGGCGGATAAGGGCAGGGGCTTGCGACCATAGTTGAGCATTTTTGCCAGAGCCTGGTCGGCGGGTAGTTTGTTGATAAGGGTGGTTTCAAATGCTGGACGGGGTAACACCTTTAAGGAGACTTCAAGCAATATCCCCAAAGTGCCGAGTGAACCGGTAAGTAGACGTGAAAGATCATAACCGGCAACATTCTTCATGACTTCACCACCGAAATGGAGCTGCTCACCTTTGCCATTGATCAGTTTTGTGCCGAGTACAAAGTCTCTTGCTGCACCGGCATAGGGGCGTCTTGGGCCTGATAGGCCACTCGCAATGGCTCCACCAAGGGTGGCCCTGTCTCCAAAGTGAGGTGGTTCAAAGGCCAGCATTTGATTGTGTTCGGCCAAGGCGTTTTCAATGAGCTTTAACGGTGTACCTGCTGCCGCTGTGATCACCAGTTCAGTCGGTTCATAGTGGATAATGCCACCGTGATGACGGACATCAAGCAGTTGGCCATTGATTTGTCGGCCATAAAAATTCTTGCTGTTACCTCCATGGATCTTTAAGGGCGTGCGTGTTTGATAGGCATGTAGAACAATATCCTGAATACGCTGGTTTTGTGCTTCTACAGACATGTCTTGATTAGGTTTTGTTTATAGTGGAGGCCAGTTGTCTGATATCAATGTCTTGTTCGGTATCCAGTTGAATTAGATTAGCCATTAAATTATCGCTGACTGCTTGCCAGTTTTGTAGCTGTTGTTCGAGTACATTGACCGTGGCATCAGAATAATCCTCTTTACGTTGATGAATTCGATTGCGTAGTGTCTCGGGTCTGGCTTTAAACTCAAGTATATGAAAAGGGAGAGTCATTTGTTCAGCAATTTTCTGAAATAAAGTAATTTGTTGTGGGTCAATAAAGGTGGCATCGACAATGACCTTGTAACCTGCCGTTAGTAATTCTTCCGCCAGTTCTGCTAGAGATTGATAGACGTGTTGTGTCATGTCCTTGCTGTATAAATCAGGACTGTTGTTGTGTAACCTTTTACGTTCAACATCAGAGCGAATTCTGATTGCGCCTATCATTTCCAATAATGGTTGCGTGTATGTTGTCTTGCCTGTTCCAGACACGCCGCGGGTAAGTATTAATATCGGTGTAGATGCTTGGGTGTAGTTTTCCGTTAGTTCAATATAGGAAAGAAAATCTTTAAGTGTCTTATCTTGTTCCTGTTGAGTGAGGTGGGTTTGGTCTTGGCTTTGATCCTGGAATTGACTAAGCCGAATGGCATCGACCTTGACACGTACCAGGGCACGGTAGACTTTATAAAATGTGAGTAGCTTTAGCCCCTCGTAATCACCTGTTAGTTCCAGGTAACGATTCAGTAAGCGCCATGCAAATGGACTTTGCTGACGATCTTCCAGATCCATGATCAAAAAGGCGATATCGTTAATGGTATCGATCCAGCGCAAGTCTGGATTGAATTCTAGACAATCGAACAATACTACTTTTCCATCCAGCAAGGCCATGTTACGTAAATGCATATCACCATGACCTTCTCGAATAAAACCATTTGATTTACGTTGTCGGATAATCTCTTGCAAGGGAGTGAATTGTTTTTTACACCAGTTTTCCAGTGTCTTTAAACGAGGCTCATATTGATTATGTTTGAGACTATGGTGAATATGTTTAAAATTTTCTATAACCGGTTGGTAGACCTGTTCGGTCAGGCCATAAATGGAATGACTTGCGGCACGTTCGGTTGTTTGATGAAAGTTAGCAACGGTCTCGGCCAGACTGTCTATATGGTCAGTTGTGAGTTGTTTGTTTGCCAGAACTTCATCCAGTTGAGCTGACTGGGGGAATTGTTTCATTTTTACGGCATATTCAATGGCCGGGCCATGGCCATTCAAGGTCGGCTTTTCAGGGCTACCCGTGAGGCAAACAAGCTCCAGATAAAGTTCAGGTGCAAGACGCCGGTTAAGCCGCAATTCTTCTTCACAAAAATATTTGCGTAATGCCAGGGTGGAGAAATCCAGGAAACCCATGTTGACGGGTTTTTTAAATTTATAGGCATATTGACCTGTTAATAAAATCCAGGAGATATGGGTTTGTAAAACGGTGAAATGGTCAATCGCGTGTGTATAGAGTGATGGCTGTTGCAGGTTTTGCAGCAAAATTTCCTGCGCTTGCAGTGATGTCTTGTCCATATTTAGAAACGTTCCAGCTCGGGGTGAGGGAGTTGGCCGTGATGTACATGCATGGCTCCCAGTTCGGCACAGCGATGCAGGGTGGGTACAGCCTTGCCGGGATTGAGCAGACTCTCGGGATCAAAGGCGTGCTTGACAGCATGAAATTGTTTTAACTCCAGTGCCTGGAACTGTACACACATTTGATCTATCTTTTCGATGCCCACGCCGTGTTCACCGCTAATGGTGCCGCCGACCTCAATGCAAAGCTCCAGTATTTTGCCGCCAAACTCTTCAGTGCGCTCAAGTTCTCCTGGCTTATT
Organism: Gammaproteobacteria bacterium; assembly: GCA_022712915.1. Lineage (GTDB taxonomy): Bacteria > Pseudomonadota > Gammaproteobacteria > UBA6429 > Thiohalophilaceae > JAHEDB01. Next base: position 12,998 of record JAFLJQ010000235.1, read on the forward strand.
GGCATCGTACAAAATGAGTGGATGCAGATTGCCGTCACCGGCATGAAACACATTGGCGACCGGTAAATTATATTCCTTTGACCATTCATTAATGCGTTTTAAAACGGTGGCCAGTTGCTTGCGGGGGATAGTCCCGTCCATGCAGTAATAATCTGGTGAGAGTCTACCGATAGCGGGGAAGGCAGCCTTGCGACCCTTCCACATCAACTCTCTTTCGGTATTGTCTTTTGCGGTGCGTAGTTCAGTGGCACCGCTTTTTTGTAACAGGGAATGAACGATCAGGATCTGTTCCGAAACTTCTTCGTTTATTCCATCCAGTTCACAGAGCAAAATAGCCTCGGCATCTTCTGGATAACCGGCGTGAACAAAGGCCTCGGCCGCCTGAATCGCATATCGGTCCATCATTTCCAGACCCGCCGGGATAATGCCGTGGGCAATGATGTCAGCCACGGCATTGCCCGCCTTTTCAATATCATCAAATGCAGCCAGTATGACTTGTGCGCGTTCTGGTAAGGGCAGGAGCTTCACGGTGACTTCGACAATAATACCCAGCAGGCCTTCCGAACCCGTGAGCAGGGCGAGCAGATCATAACCCGGTGAATCGAGTCCACCGCCACCTATGGTCACGCGTTCCCCATCCATGGTAATAATGATTAATTGCTGGATATTGTGCACGGTTAAACCGTATTTAAGACAATGCACGCCACCTGCATTTTCTGCGACGTTACCGCCGATGGTGCAGGCAATCTGTGACGAAGGATCGGGAGCATAATAAAGACCATGTTGCTTTACCGCCTCACTGATGGCGAGATTACGCACGCCAGGCTGGACACGGGCGGTACGGGCAACAGGATCGAGCTCAATGATTTGTTTAAATTTTGCCAGACTCAATAACAGGCTTCCATCCTGTGGCAAGGCTCCTCCCGATAAGCCCGTACCGGCACCTCGGGCAATCACGGGGATCTGCTCTGCATGACAAAGTCGCATGATGGCCTGTACCTGTTCAATCGTATCCGGCAGGGCGACAACCCAGGGCAGTTCACGGTAGGCAGAAAGGCCATCACATTCGTAGGGACGGGTGTCTTCACTGTCGAATAACACTGATGCGCGTGGCAATATGCGTCGCAGTTGCCTGACGAACGGTGATCGGCGTTTATTGACCTTGTGTATTTTTGCTACCATGTTATTTATTCTACATCAGGCTAAACAGATTAAAACTATAGGGTGCCTCTAATAATTTGATCAAGACGATGATGGCAAGGCACAAAGGGGCGAAAAAACGCAGTTTACACGCAGTAAATGAGCATTTTGAGCCCGTTTGTAACGCCGCTAGCACGGCTTTAGCGAATTATTAGAAGTGCCCTATATAACGAAGGAACATGACATGCGTAATCTTCTATTAGCTCTGGGTGCTGGAGTTGTTACCTGTTTATTTATCTATGTGCTGCCCTATGGTCGGGCATTGGATATGGTTGGTTTGTTACTGGGTGTGGTTGCGGCCATCTACATTGGTTTTGCTATTGTTGATGGTCGGAATAATATTATCTATCTGGAATGCTCTGTTGCGGCGGTATTTATTTTGCTTGCCCTGTTGGGTATGTGGGGCAAACCGGTGTGGTTGGTGGTGGGGTTTTTTGCTCACGGGGCGTGGTGTTTGTTGCATTATCCCGGCAAGATGGGCGCAAGGGTGCGTAAGGGGTATCCATCGGCCTGTGTCGTATACGACTGGATTATTGGTTTTTATCTGGTTTATTGGTTAGGTTGGTAGTATCGAGTATATGGAAAAGTTACGTATTGATAAATGGTTGTGGGCGGCCCGTTTTTATAAAACACGCGTCCTGGCAAATGAGGCGGTGGGCGGAGGCCATGTGCATTTGAATGGCTCACGGATCAAACCGTCTCGTGAAATTAAGGTCGGTGACCGGTTGGAGGTTAACAAATCACCCTATACCTTTAAGATCACCATAGTGGCATTGGCGACAAAGCGCGGCTCCGCCACTCTGGCACAAGGCCTTTATGAGGAGAGTGAGGATAGTCGTCAACGGCGTGAGGTCGTACAGGAACAACGCCGTATCGAAAAGGCTGCGAATCCTGGCCCAGCTAAACGGCCAAACAAGCGAGATCTGCGGCAGATTATCCGCTTTGTTAATAAGAATCAGTAGGAGACCCCGTGCCAAGACCCGAAACCCCGCTGTTGGCAGCCGATGCTATTATTGAACTGACCGATCAGCCTGATCGGCCTATTGTTTTAATCGAACGCAAATATGTTCCTTATGGATGGGCCATTCCTGGTGGCTTTGTTGATGTGGGAGAGCCACTGGAAAAAGCGGCTATACGTGAGGCATTGGAAGAGACTTGCCTGATGATAAAACTAAAGGCCCTGCTGGGTATTTATTCCGATCCTAAACGGGATGAACGTGGTCATACCGTCACTGCCGTTTATGTGGCAGAGGCCTGTGGTCAGCCGAGGGCGGCTGATGATGCTATAAATTTACAGATTTTTACAATCGATGTATTTCCTATGCAATTGGCCTTCGATCATGCTCAAGTTCTGGCAGATTACTGTCGTTACCGTAAGGAGGGAATGCTTACTCCCTTGAGGAATATCTGAGCTGTGGGTATTTAGTCTGCTGATTCGCAATGGAGGCCCAGGCAGACACAATATTAGAGATTGCTAATATAACTCGGAGATGCAAATGTCAACTGTAGATATCAACAAAGACAACCTGGCCTCAACCATCAATGACAATCCCTTTGTTATTATCGATTTCTGGGCACCCTGGTGTGGCCCCTGTCAGTCATTTAAACCTGTATTTGAAGCCACGGCCGAAAAACATTCGGATATTGTGTTTGCTAAGGTCAATGCGGAAGAGCAACAGGAAATTGCCTCCCATTTTCAAATTCGTTCCATCCCAACCCTGATGGTCTTCCGTGAACAGATCGTGTTGTATGCTGAATCCGGTGCCTTGCAGTCATCGGCCTTTGAAAAGTTGGTGGACGATGCCAAGGCAGTGGATATGGATGACGTTCATAAGGCCATTGAAGAAGAAGAAGAAGACAAGGGCGAGTCTGAGCCATCTGCCCCTGATCCCCGTTAGTTTTCACTTTATCGTGCTGCGTGGGAATGCCCATGCAAATGTATGCACCTGTCCCAATTAAATTCCTGATTAATACCTGCGATGTATTTAAACGAAATGTGAGTTTGAATCGAGCGAGTATGATAGATGTTGCTGGCTTGTATAATCATATCTAACCGTTTAAATTAACTCGAACGTAAAGATATCAGAGATAAGGAATGGAGATAGTAGACTGGGAAGTGAATATTAAAAACTTCAGGCATTCAGCTCAGGAATAATACCATGCAGTCAGATAGGCATAGTGGTTTTGTGCATTGGGGATGATGATCTTTCCGCAAGCATTAAAGGCCTGGCAAACCCCCGAGTTTAAAGATGTCCTGAAAGAGGAAATCGAACGGCTGGATCCGTCGCTATTGCCTTTACAACAAGGTTTATCGCAGAGCAGTTATGTTGGTGATGGTAAATTCAGTGTGATGATGATTCGTATTTCAGATGAATCAAATTTTATTTACATCAAGGCCGGTATTTTTTATGGTGGTGTGATCGCCGGTTGTAATTGCGCGGATGATCCGACACCGGTTGATGAACAGCCGGAATACTGTGAAGTTGAGTTTATCATTAATAAATTAACTGCCGAGACGAGCGTGAAACTGCTTTCAGATTAAATAGGATCATTGCTGTCCCGTTAAGCATTTAATCCATTTTAAAGATCTAAACCGCAAAGGATCGCAATGTTATTTTGTTTTATATTAGAGGAAAATTAGAGCTTATCTGAAGACTTCAAGCTCATTTTTTATAAATTACCGAATTTATTCTTTCTTTGCGCCGCTTTGCGCCGCTTTGCGCCGCTTTGCGATCTTTGCGGTAAAATGTGTTTTATGAACAATTTTCATGTCTCATGCTCATTTCAACCTCCTCAAGCCGTTAAGTACTCGGCAGACACATGATTTTTTAGATTATAAGCGGGACAGCAGTGATATAGGGTGGGCACAGCTTTTGTGCCCACCCTTCACTAATAAATATTTTTTCGTGTCTTTGTGCCTTCGTAGTGAAGGCTTTATCTATCCAGTTTTTTATATTTAATCCTGTGTGGTTGATCGGCTGCTGCCCCCAGTCGGCGTTTGCGGTCGGCTTCGTAGTCGGCATAGTTGCCTTCGAACCATTCTGCGTGACTGTTACCCTCGAAGGCGAGGATGTGGGTGGCGATACGATCCAGGAACCAGCGATCATGTGAGATGACGACTACGCAGCCGGGGAATTGCAAAATGGCTTCTTCCAGGGCGCGCAGGGTTTCGACGTCAATATCGTTGGTGGGTTCATCAAGCAGCAGAACGTTACCGCCACTCTTTAACAGTTTGGCAAGATGTACGCGGTTGCGCTCACCGCCAGACAGGTTGCCGACCAGCTTCTGTTGATCCGTGCCTTTAAAGTTAAAGCGGCCGACATAGGCGCGTGAATTGATCTCGAAATCGTTAACATTCATGATGTCATGGCCATCGGAAATTTCTTGCCAGACGGTTTTTTTGTCATCCAGTGCATCACGGTTTTGATCGACGCAGGCCAGTTGCACGGTCTCACCTAAACGCAGTTCACCACTGTCGGGTTGTTCCTGGCCCATTAACATGCGGAACAGGGTGGTCTTACCTGCACCGTTCGGGCCGATGATGCCGACAATGCCGCCCCGTGGCAGGTTAAAGCTGAGGTCGTCAATGAGCAGACGATCAGCAAAAGCTTTTTTGACGTTGTTTGCTTCAACCACCAGTTCACCCAGACGTGGCCCCGGTGGGATAAAGAGTTCATTGGTTTCGTTGCGTTTCTGGTGTTCTTTTGTTGCCAGTTCTTCAAAGCGTTGCAGGCGAGCCTTACTTTTGGCCTGTCGGCCTTTGGCGTTGGAACGTACCCACTCCAGTTCCTGTTTCATGGCCTTGCTGCGAGAGGATTCGGATTTTTGCTCCATTTCCAGACGTTTTTCTTTTTGTTCCAGCCAGGAAGAGTAATTGCCTTCCCAGGGAATGCCTTCGCCACGGTCGAGTTCAAGGATCCAACCGGCGACATTATCCAGGAAGTAACGGTCATGGGTCACGGCGACTACAGTGCCGGGGTAGTCATGTAAAAATCGTTCTAACCAGCCAACAGACTCAGCATCCAGATGGTTGGTGGGCTCATCGAGAAGCAGCATGTCCGGTTTGGAAAGCAGCAGTTTGCACAGCGCGACACGGCGGCGTTCTCCCCCGGAAAGCTTGGTGACATCGGCATCCCAGGGCGGCAGGCGCAGAGCTTCGGCTGCAATGTCCAGGGTTCGCTCTAGATTATGACCATCGGTGGTCTGAATGAGGTTTTCAAGTTCGGCCTGCTCTTTGGCCAGGGCATCAAAATCGGCATCGGCTTCGGCATAGGCAGCATAGACGGCATCTAATCGAGTCAGGGCCTGCTTGATCTCACCCAGCGCCTCTTCCACATTGCCGCGTACATCTTTGTCGGGATTAAGTTGCGGCTCTTGTGGCAGGTAACCGACGTTAATGCCGGGCTGTGGCCGGGCTTCACCATCAATATCGGTATCGATCCCGGCCATAATACGAAGCAGAGTGGATTTACCGGAGCCGTTCAGACCCAACACGCCAATCTTGGCACCGGGGAAAAAGGACAGGGAGATATCTTTGAGGATAAAACGCTTTGGTGGCACGATCTTGCTCACCCGGTTCATAGTATAAATATATTGTGCCATTTTAATCTTGCTTTTTGGGTTAGGAGTGAAGGTCTGGATTGTACGTTGGATAGCGGGACAGAAACAAATTGCTCTGACCAAAATATTTTTACTATCCTCTAGTAGGCTGCCATTGTTTGAAATTAATATCTTGTGCCAAGATAAAATACGAATGATATAGGGGCATTTCTATAAATGTGATTTTTTTGTGAGAGCAAGGGAGTGTCGTGTACAGAGCTGTAGTGTATATGTAATTTGAGCATGGCACTGACGCGGCTATCTATGTGAGATAAGGCCATATAACCTGATTAGTTTTGGTGTCGGGGAATATTTTCGCCTCTGGCCATCTTACAAAGGTAGATTTTAGACTTGAAATTAATATATTTGCTTATATATTAGGAAATGCTAATATTCTGATGTTGTCCGCTTTAAAAGGAGCTTGTTATGGTACATGTCTGTCTCATCCTGAAAAAAGGGTTTTTTGTCCTGTTTTTTATGTCCATTGGGCAAAACCTTTTAGCGGATGAACTACAAACCGTCATGGCCAGGTCTGTTGTTGCACCTCTGGAACGCACTATTAACGGTATTATTGAGGCGGTTCATCAGGCGACGGTATCGGCCCAAACCTCGGGACAGATCACCAAAATCCACTTTGATGTGGACGACTATGTTAGCAAAGGGGACATCCTGATTGAGTTTAGTGGCAAGGGTCAACGTGCGGCTTTTAATGCTGCCCAGGCTAATCTAAAAAATGCCACTGCGGAGCATGAAAGGACTAAGGATATTTATGCCCAGAGGCTGGTGGCCAAGGCCACACTGGATCGAGCAGAGACACAATACAAATCAGCCAAGGCCCGGTTTGAGCAAGCTCAGGAGTCACTTGAATATACTCAGGTGCGTGCGCCTTATAGCGGTATTGTGGTTAAGCGGTTTGTTCGGGAGGGTGAAAATGCCCGTGTCGGGCAGGAATTGATGAGTGGTTTATCACTGGAGTCGCTACGGGCGAAAGTGTCTGTGCCGCAGGAAATGATCCATGGCGTGCGTCAGTTCAAGCAGGCTTATCTTCTCTATGGCGATAAGCAACGTGTTGCAGCCGAATCTATGCGTATCAGTTCTTATGCCGATGCAGAAAGTCATAGTTTTGCGGTACAGGTTTATTTACCCAAAGGTGATTACGCTGTCTATCCGGGCATGTATGCCAAGGTGGTCTTCGTCATGGGTGAAGAAGAGGCGTTAAAGATCCCGGTTGCTTGTGTGGTACATCGAAGTGAAGTGACGGCCGTCTATATTGTTGATGACAAGCAACGTATTTCTTTTCGTCAGATTCGTGTGGGCAAGCGTGATATTAATGGTCAAATTGAAGTGTTGGCTGGTTTACAGGTCGGTGAGCAGGTAGCGACTGATCCGGTTTATGCCGGGGTGTTGCTTAAAGAACAGCAGGCTTATCAATAATGGCTGCGCCACTGGGTATTTCCGGGCGTATTGCACGTGCGTTTTTGACCAGCGAGATCACACCTTTGTTGGCGCTGGTGGGTTTTTTGCTGGGTGTGTTTGCGGTGATGGTCACCCCGCGAGAAGAAGAGCCACAGATCAATGTCACTTTTGCCAATGTCTTTATTGCCTTTCCGGGGGCCTCCGCCAAGGAAGTGGAGGAACTGGTCAGTACTCCGGCAGAGCAGATCCTTTCCGAACTGGAAGGGCTGAAGCATGTGTATTCTGTTTCACGTCCCGGTATGTCTGTTCTGACGGTGCAGTTCAAGGTGGGAGAGGATCGTACCCAGGCCATTGTTCGACTCTATAACGCCATTTATTCCAAGGGGGACTGGTTGCCACCGGGACTGGGTGTGTCACAACCGATCATTAAACCTAAAGGCATTGATGATGTGCCTATCGTCGGCCTGACTTTGTGGACGGAAGACGATAAACGCGGTGCCTCTGAACTGCAAAAGGTCGCCCGTGCTATCGAGGTGGAGCTGAAACGGGTTAAGGGCACCCGTGATATCTATACCCTTGGCGGGCCAGAACAGGTGGTTCATGTGCTATTGGATGCTGATGCCATGCGTGCCTATAACCTGGCGCTGGATGATCTGCGTTTTGCCCTGCAACAGAGCAATGCGACGCAACCCTCCGATACTCTGGTGAATAATAACCTGGAACTGGAGGTGCAGGCCGGTCAGTTTTTGGCGACAGCGGAAGAAGTAGGGGATTTGGTGGTGGCGGTACACAAGGGCCAACCAGTCTACTTGCGTGATGTGGCGACGGTTCGCCGCGGCCCGGATCAACCTGAGCAATATGCCTGGTTTGGCACTGGCCCGGTTGCTAGTCATAAGGGGATTGCGGTCAAAGGCGAGTATCCTGCCGTCACCATCGCGATTGCCAAACAACCCGGCAGCAATGCCGTTGACATTGCCAAACAAATTACGCTTCGTATTGAACAACTCAAGGGCATTGTCATTCCTGAGGGCATCAATGTCACCGTCACGCGCAATTATGGTGAAACGGCTGATGCCAAGGCCAAACAACTTATTGGCAAACTAATTTTTGCCACTATCTTTGTGGTGTTGCTGGTCATGGTGACACTGGGTAAACGTGAGGCCTTTATTGTCGGGGTGGCGGTGGTGATCACCTTGTCCATGACTCTGTTTGCCTCCTGGGCCTGGGGTTTTACCCTCAACCGTGTTTCACTCTTTGCGCTGATTTTTTCGATTGGTATTCTGGTGGATGATGCCATTGTGGTGGTGGAGAATATCCATCGTCACATGCAATTAGGAGGGAAGACCCTGCAGGAAGCCATCCCCGGTGCGGTTGATGAGGTGGGGGGGCCAACCATTCTTGCGACCTTTACCGTGATTGCGGCCCTATTGCCCATGGCCTTTGTCACCGGCCTGATGGGGCCCTATATGAGCCCCATTCCGATTAATGCCAGTATCGGTATGCTGATTTCACTGGCGGTGGCCTTCATCGTGACACCCTGGTTGGCAAATAAAGTGCTGCATCAGGGTCACACAGCTGGGGCACCTTCTGTAGATAAACCACGTTCGTTTGGCCGATTTGAACTGTATTATCAACAAAAGATTCGGCCTGTTGTGGATGGCATGAGCAACCGTGTTGCCGGTTATCAGAAGGCCCACCCCAAACTGGATGCCGTGCTTGTGCGTATAAAGGGATACGTTGAGGCCAGCAAACAATTAACGGCAGGGGAAGAGGGGTTGCTGCCCCTGTTTGAAAAAGTCGTCGGGCCGTTTTTGGTGGGTGAAGAAGGAAGAAAACGTCGCCGCAAGTTGTTATTGGTCGTGCTTGGTTTGATTGTTATCTCGGTAAGTCTTGTTGCGGTTAAGTTAGTGGTGCTGAAGATGCTGCCATTTGATAACAAGTCAGAATTTCAGGTGCTGGTGGATATGCCGGAAGGCACCCCGCTGGAACAAACCGCTCGTGTCCTGTCGGAGCTGGGTCGTTATCTTTCAACTGTGCCGGAAGTGACGGATTATCAGGTCTATGCCGGGGGAGCAGCCCCTATTAATTTTAATGGCCTGGTTAGGCAATATTATTTGCGTCAGGCACCTTATCTGGGGGATATCCAGGTCAACCTGACCGACAAGGGCAAGCGGCATCGCAAAAGTCATGAGATTGCGCAGAGTGTGCGCCAACCGTTGTTGGACATTGGGCGACGTTTTAATGCCAATGTCAAAGTCGTCGAGGTTCCGCCCGGCCCGCCGGTCATGTCACCTCTGGTGGCAGAAATCTACGGTGCTAACTACGAGGGTCAGTTAAAGGTGGCCAAACAGATTCGTGCCGTCTTTGAGCAGACACAAGATGTTGTTGATGTGGATGATAGCCTTGAGGCCGATGCGGCAAAACTTATTTTGAGAGTTGATCAGCAAAAGGCCGCCTTGCTGGGAGTCTCTCCTCAAGCAGCCGTTCGAGCGGTCTCGACGGTGCTCAGTGGTGAAGATGTCAGTTACTTGCACCCCGGTAGTCTGAAGACGCCCTTGCCCATTCGGCTCGAATACCCTGTGGCAGACAAGGCCCGCATTGATGATGTGTTGGGCATACAATTGCGTAGCCATTCGGGTCAACTTGTGTCGCTTACAGATATCGTTCAACGCATCGATACTCGCCGCGAGCAGTCGATCTACCATAAAGATATGTTGCCGGTGGTCTATGTTACCGGGGATATGGCGGGTGATCTGGACAGTCCTTTATACGGCATGTTTCGTATTCGCAGCACACTTAATGATACCCCGGTGGCTCATGGTCGGCCCGTCAATCAAGCTTTGATTTCTCCGCCGGAGAATCCCTATGAATACAGTCTGAAGTGGGATGGGGAATGGCAGGTAACCTATGAAACCTTCCGTGACATGGGGATTGCGTATGGTGTTGGTTTGATCATGATCTACCTTTTGGTGGTGGCACAATTCCGTTCTTATCTGGTGCCGATTGTGATCATGGCACCCATTCCCCTGACTATTATCGGCGTCATGCCGGGTCATGCCCTGTTTGGTTCGCAATTTACGGCGACGTCCATGATCGGCATGATTGCCCTGGCGGGGATCATTGTGCGTAATTCCATCTTATTGGTGGATTTTATTAACCAGCAGTTAGATGAGGGGATGAGTTTTGAGAAGGCCGTGATTCGTTCCGGGGCAGTACGGGCCAAACCGATTATATTGACGGGGCTGGCGGCCATGTTGGGTGCTTTGTTTATCCTCGACGATCCGATTTTTAATGGGCTGGCCCTGGCGCTTATCTTCGGTATTCTGGTATCGACTATCCTGACTTTGGTGCTGATTCCGGTGATGTATTATGCCGTGATGCAGAAATCTCTGGGTACAAAAGCTTGATAAGTTCTATATGGCATTTCGGGGAATCGTCCGCTACACTCATGATTTCGACAAGGCTAAGGGAACTGGGAATCTGGCCATTATCCACTGCAACACATCTGCGTTTTGTTCCCGTTTGTATCAATACTTGTGTAGTATTGGCCAATATTTATATAAATGCGTATATTGAAACAGATCCTTAACCACAACCGCTAATGCAAGATAAGTGTAGATATGGCAGATCGTCGATTACAGGTGTTTTACTCCGTTGCTCGCTTGCTAAGTTTCACCAAGGCAGCTGAAGAACTTCATATGACCCAGCCTGCGGTAACCTTTCAGGTTCGTCAGTTGGAAGAGCAGTTCAATACACGATTATTTGATCGAACCCATAATCGCATCAGTTTGACCGATGCTGGTAAGCGTGTTTATGAATTTGCTGGCCGTATCTTTGAGCTGTATTCAGAAATGGATAACTCAGTACGTGAATTGACGGGAGATGTTAGTGGTGTATTGATCCTCGGTGCCAGTACCACGGTGGCGGAATATATGCTGCCATCGCTGTTGGGTAATTTTAAAGAAAAAAACCCGGAAGTGATCATTCGTCTCAAAGTGGGCAATACCGATGGTATTGTCACTATGGTGGAGAATAATACGATTGATTTGGGTGTGGTCGAGGCGCCGGTCTACAATAAGAATCTGGTTGTGGAAAAATGTCGAATGGATCAACTGGTGGTGATCGTGCCCCCAAACCACGAACTGGCGAAGGAAGAGGTTATTTCCCTGGAGACCCTTATCCAGTATCCCTTTATTTCTCGTGAAGAGGGTTCAGGCACCCGCGAAGTTATGATGGATCATATGAGTGGTGAAGGTCTGGATATCCGTGATTTGAGTATCGCTATGGAACTGGGTAGTTTGGAGGCCATCAAGGGTGCGGTTGAGGCTGGTATGGGTGTTTCTATCCTGTCGCGTGCGACCATTATCAAGGAACTGAAGCTTGGCACGCTGGTAGCTATTAATCTTAATCCACCCATCAATCGTCCTTTCTCTTTTGTGCATCAAAAACAGAAATTCCGTGTCCGAGCCATGGAGGAGTTGTTGAACTTTGCACGCAATTATTGTGAAGAGCACAAAAATGATGAAATTGCACATAACTATAATGTTTCATGACTGATAGCCTTCGGACAAGGCCTGACATGAAACAACAAGAAAAACAGTTACTCAACCACTTCCACAAACTCGGTAAAGAAGATGCACAGGCTGTGTTAAGCTTTGCCGAGTTTTTGGTGGCTCGCAGCTTACCTGCGGAGCCAAAAGAACCCCTGGTGGTTAAGAAAATTGAACGTCCCACAGAAGAATCTGTCATTGCAGCGATTAAACGACTGTCAGCCAGCTATCCCATGCTTGATAAAGACAAAATGTTGACTGAGACATCGTCCTTGATGGCGCAGCATATTATGCAGGGACGGGCGGCCAATGAAGTCATCGATGAGCTTGAGCAGATCTTCGAACGCCATTTTGATACATATCGAGAGTAACTGGACCAGACATGTTTGAAGTCATCACTAAGTGGTATAAACGGTATTTTTCTGATCCTCATGCAGTGCTGCTGGTATTGATGTTGATCGTGGGCTTCACCATTGTGTTGACCATGGGTTACATGTTGGCCCCGGCATTGGCAGCCATTGTGATAGCCTATTTGTTGGAGGATCTCGTCAAGCTCTGTCAGAATAAGGGAAAAATGAGGCGTCTAACGGCTGTTATTCTTGTTTTTAGCGGCTTTATGACTTTTGTTCTGTTTCTTTTCTTTGGTATGGCGCCTTCGATTATCACCCAGATAAAAGATCTGGCGCGTGAGTTGCCCAATTATATTGTCCAGAGCAAGGCGGCAATTATGCAATTACCGCAATACGGTTTTGTGACCACACAACAGGTCACTCAATATGCTGAAGCGATTGATGATGAAATTGCCCAATTCGGTCAGCAGTTACTCACTTCATCTTTGTCATCTATCCCGGATGTGATCACCATTCTCGTGTACCTTATTCTGGTGCCGATGTTGATCTTTTTCTTTCTCAAAGATAAGTGGGTCATCCTCAGCTGGTTGTCGCGTTTCATGCCACCTGAACGTCGCATGACATCACAGGTATGGGAAGAAATGGATTTGCAGCTGGGTAATTATGTGCGCGGTAAATTCAGGGAAATTATAATTGTTGCCTTTGTTTGTATGGTGGCCTTTGGTTTGATGGGCTTAAAGTATCCCATCCTGCTGGCTGTGTTGGTGGGTTTGTCCGTGCTGGTGCCGTATATCGGTGCGGCGGTGGTCACCATACCGGTGGCCTTTATTGCCTTTGTGCAATGGGGCTGGACATCGGAGTTTGCCTATCTGATGGCGGTCTATGCCATTATTCAGGCCCTGGATGGTAACTTGTTGGTGCCCTTGTTGTTTTCCGAGGTCGTCAACATTCATCCGGTGGCGATTATCGTCAGTATCTTGGTCTTTGGTGGGCTATGGGGATTCTGGGGCGTGTTTTTTGCCATCCCTCTAGCGACGTTGGTGGGGGCGAGTCTGCGTGCTTTTGCCCTGGCCCCAGAACATACAGAACAAGCCGAAGCTGCCAGGGATTCAGGTTAGAGTGCACTTCTAGCAATAGTGGTTATTACAGCAGACTTATTTATGCTTTGCATTATGTAATGGATCCCTCACGGATATAGGGAGCCTCTATAAAGAGTGATTTTTTTGTGAGAGCAAGGAAGCACCGCGCGGACGACTACATAATAAGGATTGTTCCATACAATCCTTTTGCATTTCCTCCATTCATGGAGGTCAAAGCAGGAAACTGGATAAAACATAACGCCAGAATCCTAGAACCACAATGTATATAACATCACTGCTATCCCGTTTAATATTTAATCCATTTTAAAGATCTAAACCGCAAAGGGCGCAATCGATCGCAAGGTTATTTTGTTTTAGATTAGAGGAAAATTAGGGCTTATCCGAAGACTTTAAACTCATTTTTTATAAATTACAGAATTTATTTTTTCTTTCTTTGCGTCTCTTTGTGAGCTTTGCGGTAAAATGTGTTTTTTTATGTCTCATGCTCATTTCAACCTCCTCAAGCCGTTAAGTACTCGGTAGATAGATGAGTTTTAGATTGTTAATGGGGCAGCAATGATTATTAATAATGGATTTAATATGGATTGGAAAGAAAATCCCTGTAAATCAGAAATCTTAATAAGATATGCCATCACGGATGGGTTATTTATTAAGTGAAATGGGTATGTAAGAAGGTTAAGTTAAAATCTAAAACAAAATTTTTGATATCGTTCTCACGAACTGCATGGGAAGGTATAACGAACTCATTTTAATCTATACGTCACCAAACTGGAATTTTATATGCGTTACTGCGCAGGGCATGGGGGTAATAGATGTCGGGGGTGTGCTTTAATTTAATGTTACAGAGGGGATGGTGTTACACCATCCCCTCTGGTTTGACTTGCGTTAAATGCTTTTTTGAACTTGCTTATCGCAAATGTAGATAATGTTTGTCTTAATGAGCAAGTGTTAACATAAGTGGTTAAACAATATCAGGGTGCATGGTTTAACCCAAAAGTACAGCTCGGGCAAGGGTATATATTAGTACCCGGGAAGCCGTTGCCGTTGCCGTAGGCGGTATTTCCGTCAATCAGGCTGTTGGGCGTGCTTATAATACCAGCGCCGTAATTGTCATAGACTGTATTGCCTACTATGGTGCAAGCGCCGCTATAACAATTTATTCCGGTAATGTAGTTATCATATACGACATTGTTTTTGATATTTGATCCTGCTCCGCCAGATATACCTACTCCGGTATTATTGTATACTTGATTGCCCATCACCGTAGACCCTGATCCAACCTCGATTCCATTAACGAGATCGTGAATCACAGTATTGATGACGGTTACTGGAGTGTTAGAAATAATTCCTCTCGATCCACCTGATATAACACATGATTCTATGTAATTACTGCTTGCAGAGGAGTTAATACCATCGAAGTTTTCTATCAGATGAAGGTTAATTGCCCGAAGATTGGCCGAGGGGTAGCTGTGGATACCATCGCCAAAATTTCTAATGGTTCCGTCTTTCACGAGTACATTGTTATTAACAATGATACCATCGTAGGAGTTGCTACCGCCGCCCGTGATAGTATGCCCCCTAAGATCGATGGTGACATCTTCTGCACTAATATCAACAGTAATGCCATGTCCGGCCGATGCGAGGTCATCTGTCAGATAATATACGCCAGAGCTTGTAATGTTAAAGGGTAGGGTGGATATGAGGGTGTCGGCCCAGGCCGTGCTGATGTTGAGACAGAAGAGTATGCCTAGACTTTTTAACAGGGTCTGTGATTTCATTAGTATTTTTCCTTGGTTTGTTTATGTTTATTTTTCCTGAAATGGTTGCTTGTCAATAAACAACCGTTTAACTCTATAAGCAGTATGTTGTTATTGCAAGTGATGACGCCGCATTTTTAGAATGCGCAAGGTGTGATTAATCGTCTTGTTGATTTATTGATATTATCAAGCTGTCATTTTTAGTAGCTTAAAAAACCAATTATATCTTCATTGTGTTGACGTTATTTTGCCTGTGAATCATGGGTTAAAATAACTTTATCATTTATTTTGAGTTGAATCTGGGCAGATAAAAAGGTGTGTTATGCGCAATGAGAGTTGTATTAAAAATAATTATTTTTTTGTTTAATGTTTGTTGTAAACAGAGTCATTCAGTTAACATAAATGATGTGCGCATCACAATGTTGCTGTGATGTGTATCCATTGTTGTGTAGGTTTGATGTTATTTTTAAGTGTTGCGACCTTGTTTATATAAAGTTTATGTGTCATATCCATATGATGTCTTTGATGGGTATGTCCAGGTCTGTGGTGAAATGTTTTGGTCATGGGTTTGAAAGCTGATTTATGCTCATTATTCAATGTTGATGGTTTATTCTTCGTTTATTAATGCCGGTATGTTGCGGTTTTTTCTCAAGAAATCACATGTAACTCCGCTAGTGATGTTAGCGCCTTAAAATGAAGAGTTGTTAACGTGAAGCCCTTAAATAAAATACCCTTGTTCGTGATGTTTGTTTTTTGCCTGTTGCTTGTTCAGCAGAGTAGTGTTGCGGGTGGAAAAACCCATTGGGGTTATACAGGCCATGAAGGGCCGGCACACTGGGGTGGGCTTGTTTCGGATTACCGTGTTTGTAAATCGGGTCGTGAGCAGTCGCCTGTTAACATCAATGGAAGTACTACGGGTCGTAGTCAGTCAATTATTTTTGGTTATTCAACCAGGCCCAATAACATTGTTAATAATGGACATACGATTCAGGTTAATATGAAAAAAGGGTCTCGTATTACGGTGAATGGCAAAATATATCAACTGCGCCAGTTTCATTTTCACTCACCATCTGAACATCAAGTGAATGGGCAACATGCTGCCATGGTCATTCACTTTGTGCATCAGGCGGATGATGGTCAATTGGGTGTGGTGGGTTTGTTGTTGGATAAAGGCAAACCCAATAAAATAATCGAGCAGCTTTGGCAATATATGCCTGAAGATCACGGTGATGAAGCACCATTGCCTGCCACGGTGGATATTAAAAGATTATTGCCGCTGAATCGTGCTTTTTATAATTACAGTGGTTCTCTTACCACTCCACCTTGTTCAGAAGGTGTCAACTGGATGGTGCTTAAAGGGCGAGCCAGTGTGTCACGAGCGCAAATCAGAAAATTCACCAAGCTCTTTCCGCGCTCTATTCGACCGGTACAACCCATTAACCATCGGACTATTTATTCCCGATAAGATATTGCTGCGCGCTGATTTAATTATCTTGCCACACTTGCCGTCGACATAAGGTCTGCATATCACAGCGGCCACATTTTTTGTCGTCGGGCCAGGCGGGCATCCCTTCACCATTTTGAATTTGTTGCATGATAGTTTGCAGGCGTTGTTCTATCAGTGTGAGCATTGCATCAAGTTCTTCGCCTTCAAGTATGACGGCACTGTTGACGTTATCAGGTTTGTCGAGTTTCAGGTATTCCACGCGGGACACGGGTTTGGTCATGGCTTTGCTTAGCATGGCATAAAAGGGCAGCTGTACGGCTTCGCCATGCATGACATCTTTTATTGAAGGCACAGCACCGGTTTTGTAATCAATGATGGCCAGTTTGTCATCTGCCTGGTCTATGCGGTCTAGTCGGCCTTTAATGTTGAGCTTGGGCGTGAGTTCGATATCACAACTTGCTTCGGTTTCTTTTACCTGCCATTCGATAGTCCGTTTGATTTGCCAGTCGACGTAGTGGGGGATTACTGATTGCCATAATTGCAGCCAGGCGCGGTGGGCAAAGTTTTCTTCGAGGTCTTGTTTGAATAAGCTGTTTGAAATTTCATTCAGTAACTGAACGGCTTGAGCGCGGTTGTTTTTTGTCAGTCTGTCCTTAAATGGCCCCGGCATATTTTCGACATCGCTGTGAAAGGCTTGCAGACAAAGGTGCACACGTTGACCGTAGTCGGCTTTGGCCAGGGCATCACGAATGTTTTCGGGGGCGGACAGTTTAAGGCAGCGCGCGGCATAAAAGTGATAGGGGCAGTCCATTAATAATTGATAGTCGCTGGCTGTGATGGTCGAAGGGACATGGGCCTCGGCTATGGACGGTCTGGGTTGTTGCGCGATGTCTGGCAGGCTTTTATCATCGCAACGGATGACCTGGCTGTGGGGGGAGGCGGTGATTTGTTTAAGTTCGGCGGCATCAAGTTCTTGGCCCCAGGCTAGCGTGTGAAAGGATTGCAACTGGGCCAGCCAGGGACTGGCCGAAACTGGTTCACCATTTTGTTCATGGCGCAGGCTGATCAATATCTGATCGGCGCTTTCCAATAGTCGACGGAAATACTCGAAGCGCAGTTGCCGAAGTTCACGGGATGTAGTGAGCCCAAGTTCGTGCCGTACTGCCTGGTTAAAAAAGGGGGAGACACGGCTTTGACCGGGTAAAAATTCTTGTTCGGCGCTGGCAATGATCAGGCCATCGAAAGATTGCAGGTTGCTTTGTGCCAGTCCCATGAGTTGCACCGGGCTGCTGCAATCAGTCGGTTTAAAATAGGTTTGTTCTAATTGGCGACCTAACCAACTGCGGAAGTCCAACCAGTTTAGTTGCAGTTCAAGCGGTGCAGCACTGCGTGTCAATGTATCTATTATTTGCAAAATGCGTTGTCCCGCGGCGTCGGCTTGCAATGCGGGTGTGATGCCGAGCAGGGCCAGAGCCTCGGATAAAATGCTGATGTATTTGTGTGCCAGGTGTCGGCCGTTTCGCAGTTCTTTAAATGGTGCGGCGACCTGATCGAAGCGATCGAGGACGGTCAACAGGGTGGGGGATACCTCGGGCATCCAGTCTGGTAGACGGGCCTGGCGGCGAAGTAAGTGACGGCGATAGCGTGTTAGGCCACGGGCAATATTCTCGTGCAGGATGATATCCTGTTCGAGGCGAAAGACGGACATTTCAACATCACTTGTGTCTAAATCATGAAAGATAAATGGGCTTTTCAGTAAGTCGAGAAAAGGGCTGTGGCTGAAATCTTCCTCCAGGCACTGCAACAGAGCCTCCAGTGTGGCGGCGGCGCTGGTGGTGGAGAGGGCCCAGCCGGAGGCGTCTTCGAGGGGCACATCGGCCCGCTCCAACAGGGCGCGCAGCCGTCGGGCCAGACGGCGATTTTCTGTGACCACGCCGATACGTTGTTTGCCCTGTAATAGCCATTGGCGGATCTGCACATCGATGGCATGGGCTTCTTCTTCGTGACTTTGTGCACTGTAGACGGTCAGTGTTTTTTGCAGGGGGCTTTGCGGGATGGCGGCCGCAAATTGTTGCGCCCGTTGGCGGAGAGATTGATCTTTAGTGTCGAAGATGGCATCGAGACATTGACTGTATGACGAGCCGGTCTGTGTTGTGTGCTCAGCGGCCGATCTGATCTGCCCCATTATGGTGATGTTGGATAGTTGTTTTGCCTTTGTCTGCCAGTCTTGTTCCGCCCTGGATAAAAATGCATAACCTGCCAGATAGATTATTTGTCCGTCAAGATGTTGCAGGGCATGATTGAGCGCCAGTACATAGGCCATGCTGGAATCTATTTGTTGCTGGTCTTGCAGTTGTTGTTTCCAGCCGCGCCATAGGCTGTAGACGATTTTGGCTTCATGGCTGAAGGGGGGCAGGCTGGTATCACTGATATGGTAGGCTGCCGCCAGTTGTTGGCTGAAGTCCTGTAACGTATCCGGTAATTGGATTTGGTTAAGGGTTAATTCGTCAAATAATTGCGACAGGCTTTCGGTCAGCGACCAGGCGTTGGCCCCACCAAGTAGATCGGTTTGTTCGAGCAGGGCCTCGACCAGTTGTAGTTCACGGCTTTGATCATCACAAAGCTGAATCTCTTCTGGCAGAAATTGCCGGATCCATTCTCCCAGGGTCAGAATATGCGGCCCCAATAACGCCGGATGCCCAGCCGCCTGTGCGGCAGAGAGTAATTGTCTGCGTAAATAGCGGGCGGCGGCATTGTCGGGCAACAGTACCGTGACCTGATTGAGATCGGGTAAGCAGCCTTGTTGATCACGAATGACCTTTGCCGCCAATTCGGCAAGGGGATCGCAGTGATAGGGGATAAGAGGCGGTGGCGGGGAAGCTGATGTTGAATGCGGTGTCATATCGGCATTCATGTTTCCCGCAGGGTGATGCTCATTTTTCGAGATATTGCAGCTTGTCTTTGACACCATCCCATTCTTCAGCATCGGCAGGAGCATCTTTTTGCTCGGTGATCACCGGCCAGTCTTTGGTCAATTCGGCATTGATTTCCAGATAATTTTCCATTCCGGCGGGGATATCATCTTCGGCAAAAATAGCACCGGCAGGACATTCCGGTTCACACAGGGTGCAGTCAATACATTCGTCAGGATCGATCACTAGAAAATTAGGGCCTTCGTGAAAACAGTCCACGGGACAGACTTCAACGCAGTCGGTGTATTTACATTTGATGCAGTTATCTGTCACCACATAGGTCATCGGAAACTCCTTTGGATATGTTTATTCAGGTTGAATAGAAATCGCTTGGCATTTTAATGGTAAATCGTGCCGTTGGGTAGTGCAAGATTGTTGCTCAAGGGCAGCTCGAAAAATTCAATTAAGCAGGTGATGACAAGGCAGAAATAAGCGACAAAATCATCAGGAATGATTTTGGACATGCAATAGCATGGCTCTGAAGGGGCTCATCATAGGGATGTGATGAGCAAAAGGCGCAGTTTTGTACATGGGAGACCTTATTTCGCGAAGCCCATGGATGGGCGGGAGCGAATTATTTCTGTGTAAATGAGCTTTTTGAGCTTGTTTTTAATGCCACCAGCGCGGCTTCAGTGGATTTTTAGAGAGCCCTCAAGATTGTTTTTCGAGTTGCTTGATTCGATACAGGACTTCCAGTGCTTGTTTGGGGTTGGTTTCATCGGGATCAATTTGTGCCAGATAGTCCATCAATAAACCGGGATAGTGCGTTTTAGTTTCTGTTTTACCGGTATCCAGCGTTGTTGTTGAAACATGGCCATCATCTTCCAGTTGGCGCAGTTTGATCTGTGCACGGCGTATAACCATATCCGGCACCCCAGCCAGGGCCGCGACTTGCAGACCATAACTCTTGTTGGCCGGTCCCGGTTTGACGCTGTGTAAAAAGACAATATGTTTATTGTGTTCTGAGGCATCAAGATGGACATTATGGACTTGCGGAAATTGTTCAGACAAGGCGGTTAACTCGAAATAGTGTGTTGCAAACAGGGTGTAGGCCTTGATTTGACTGGCCAGTGACTCTGCACAGGCCCAGGCCAGGGCTAGACCATCGAAGGTACTAGTGCCGCGACCGATTTCATCCATCAGTACCAGGCTTTGCTCGGTGGCATTATGTAGGATATTGGCGGTTTCGGTCATTTCTACCATGAAGGTCGAACGGCCACTGGCCAGATCATCGGCGGCACCAATGCGGGTAAAAATGCGATCAACTGATCCAATACGGGCTGATTTGGCCGGGACATAACTGCCTATGCAGGCTAGCAACACAATTAATGCTGTTTGGCGCATATAGGTCGATTTTCCGCCCATGTTCGGCCCGGTGACGATCAACATGCAGTGTTGTTGATCCAGTTGAATATCATTGGGTGTGAAGGGGGTCTTTTGTGCATGTTCGATAACCAGATGTCGACCGGCCTTGATATCAATGCCTGGTTTATTGTCCAGTTGTGGTGCGGTCATATCGAGCTTCAAGGCCCGCTCGGCCAGGTTGGACAGGGCATCGAGAGTTGCCAGTGCCGAGGCGGTTTGTTGCAACTCGTCAAGCTGGACGATTAGCTTATCAAGCAGGGCATCGTAAAGCATTTTCTCCCGTGCCAAAGCGCGCTCGCTGGCGCTTAGCACTTTGTCTTCAAGGGTCTTTAACTCGGGAGTGATATAGCGTTCGGCGGCTTTAAGGGTCTGGCGGCGCTGGTAATCTGTGGGCACCTTGTTGCTCTGCAGGCGAGATACCTCGATAAAATAACCGTGTACCCGATTAAAGCCGACCTTCAGATTATGGATGCCAGTGCGTTCTTTTTCCCTGTTTTCAATGTCCGTCAAAATTTGTCCGGCATTTTCTCGCAGGGTGCGTAGTTCATCGAGTTGGGTATCGTAACCTGGTGCGATGACACCGCCATCACGGATCAACAGTGGTGGTGATTCAATCACGGCGCTTTTTAAAAGCTCATGCAATTCGGGGTAGGTGGTGATGTGTTGAGCCAGCGTGGACAGTAGACCATCTTTCCCTTCTGGCAGGTGCTGCTGTAGTTGGGGCAAACGGGCCAGGGCTGCACGTAATTGATTCAGATCACGGGGCCGGGCTGATTTAAGGGCGATACGGGTCAGGATGCGTTCGATATCGCCAATACCGTGCAGGGTTTCATGCAGTGATTCATTGTCAACATCATCCAGCAAACTAGCAATGGCTTGTTGCCGAGCGTGTAGGATGGTGTGGTCTCGAAGGGGGCGTTTGATCCAGCGGCTTATCAGGCGACTGCCCATGGGGGTGGCGCAGCGATCCAGTACGCCGAGCAGGCTGTGTGCCGGATTGCCTGACAGGCTATCCACCAGTTCAAGGTTGCGGCGCGTCGCCGGGTCGAGAACAACACTGTCGCTGTGTTGTTCAATATGCAGGTGGCGAATATGAGGCAGGCTGGCCCGTTGCGTATCACTGACATATTGCAGCAGGCCACCGGCAGCGATCACGGCCAGAGGAAAGTCATCGCAACCAAAGCCTGACAGGTTTTGGGTTTTGAACTGGCTGGATAACTTTTGTTCGGCTAGAGCAAAGTCAAACTGCCAGTCGGCCAGGGCCTTGCTGCTCAGGCAATCATTTTGTAGATTTTGCACGTTAAGGGATTCGGCGTGAATTAATTCGGCGGGTTTGAGCCGTGCCAATTCGGTTTCCAGGGCCGTTAGTGTATCCAGTTGGCTTACTGTAAATCGGCCACTGGCGAGTTCCAGTGCAGCCAGACCGTATTGTTCCTTATATGTATGGATGGCAACGATTAGGTTTTCCTGCCGCTCTTCTAGCAAGGCCTCATCGGTTATGGTGCCGGGGGTGACGATACGAACCACCTGACGCTCAACCGGTCCCTTGCTGGTGGCAGGGTCGCCAATTTGCTCGCAAATGGCGGCGGATATGCCCTGGCGAATGAGCTTGGCTAGATAGTTTTCTATCGCATGGTAGGGTACCCCGGCCATAGGAATGGGGGTTCCCGCAGATTGGCCACGGGCAGTGAGGGTGATGCCGAGCAATTTGGCCGCTTTTTGAGCATCCCCGTAGAATAATTCATAAAAATCACCCATGCGGTAGAACAGCAGGGTGTCAGGATATTCTGCCTTGATACCGAGATATTGACGCATCATCGGCGTATGTTGTTCGATCACTTTTACCATCGGGTGGAGTGTAGCGAAAATAGGAGAGGAATGACCAGCAGTAGATTTGTTTTCAATAAAATATACGGGCCGACACAGGAAAAAAAGAAAGCCGCGAAGGAATTAAGCTGGGCTCTCATACTAGTATTAAAATGGAATATAAAAATTAACTGAAGGATGTTGTGATGGTGGTTAGTCAAAACATCTTGTTTTTGATTGTCGGCGTCTGACCAGATTCAACTGGGTTTGAAACTAAACCAAAACCAAACAAGATACCCAGTGCGCCGAGTTAAATCGCGGTAGGTGTCAACATACTTTGCGCTTAACCTTATCATTTAAGCCGCTACTTTCATCACAGTATCCTGTGGTTGTTCATTAACTGGATTGAGCTTCACCACTGTTTCATGAGCTCAGTTCCTGAACTTACCAGACCACCGTTCCGGGTGCTGTTTTTTTGCTTTTTCATACACTCGTTTTCTTTGTTCCAGGATAGCCACATCTTCCCCACTGTGACGTTGTGTCGGTGTCACATATTTCAACCTACTATGGCGATGGGAATAGTTATATCAGTCAACAAAAGTCGATACCCAATGGCGCGTCTCATCAAGACCTGAAAACGGTTTTGATGGATAGGGCGGTGCGTATTTCAGTGTCTTGAATTATTAGACCACAACACTTTACATTTACTTGGGATAGCGTGACTTTCAATTTTCTAATATACGCATTCTGTTTGGCCCAGGACACCAGTTGGCCCAGGACACCAGGGTAATATTAACCCATCAGCTTTAGCTGCTGATTGTTGAGTTTTTCTTACCATCGTCTGCACTTACTGCCCTTCTTTATTATTAGTCTGAGTGAAACCGACATAGGTGAGTTATAAAAAAACGGCCACTTAAAGTGGCCGTTTTTATTTACAAGGGTTAAAGGCCGCCCTATTGGACGGTGATGGTTGTTGTGTACAGCAACGTATTGTTACCCTCGTTGGTCTCGTTAACCGCATTGGTGCGGTCAGCGATCATGCCCAGATAATAGGTGCCGGGCGCAAGCGTGGTGGATGGGGTAAAGCCGCTATTGTAGGTGACGCTCTGGCCTGCCCCGAGGTTGCCGATGCTGCGTGAAGACAGAAGTAGATCATCGGTGGTGACCGTGGCGTCGGTGGAGAGGTAGAGGCCGTTATACGTGGTGAG
>JAFLJQ010000207.1 GCA_022712915.1 Gammaproteobacteria bacterium
TGCGTCGCTTAACCCTTAATTTGCTTAAACAAAATACTACCAGTAAGGCCAGTATGAGGCGAAAGCGTAAGATTGCGATTATGGATGATACGTTACGATCTGAATTGATTTGTCCAGGGAATTAATATGCTCTTGCCCTGCACCAACCATTGCATATTGGTCGATATCGCTCTGTTCTGCTACCATTAGCCATTTTTAATATACAGAACAGGTGTTTCAATTTAATGACCAATCTCGCTGAGCTACTCAAACAACGTATTCTTGTCCTCGATGGAGCCATGGGTTCCATGATCCAGACTTATAAACTGGACGAAGAGCAATATCGTGGTGAGCGTTTCAAGGACTGGCATTGTGATGTCAAAGGTAATAATGATCTGCTGGTGCTGAGTCAGCCAAAGATCATCAAGGATATCCACAAGGCCTATCTGGAGGCCGGAGCCGATCTGCTTGAAACCAATACCTTTAGTGCCAATTCGATCTCCATGGCGGATTATGATATGGAAGCGCTGGCCTATGAGATGAATGTGGCGGCGGCAACCTTGGCGAAAGAAGCCTGTGCAGAATACGATACACCTGAAAAACCCCGCTTAGTAGTGGGTGTGTTGGGGCCAACTAACCGTACCGCCAGTATCTCACCAGATGTGAATAATCCCGGCTACCGTAACATCACCTTTGAGCAGCTACGAGACTCGTATACCGAAGCCCTGCACGGGCTGATCGATGGTGGCTCCGATATCATTATGGTCGAAACCATTTTCGATACCCTCAATGCCAAGGCTGCACTATTTGCCATTGATGCCTTCTTTGAAGAACAAGGTAAAAAGTGGCCGGTAATGATCTCTGGCACTATCACCGATGCCTCAGGTCGAACCCTGTCAGGCCAAACAGTCGAGGCCTTTTATAATTCCCTCCGTCATATTCAACCTATCAGCTTTGGTTTCAACTGCGCCCTGGGCGCAAAAGAACTGCGCCCACATATCGAAGAGTTGGCGGGTATGGCCAATTGCCATATCAACACCCACCCCAATGCCGGGTTGCCCAATGAGTTTGGTGAATACGATGAAACACCGGAGCAAATGGCGGCTGAGATCGAGGACTGGGCGAAAAACGGCTATCTGAACATCATCGGTGGTTGCTGTGGAACGACACCCGGACACATAAAGGCCATTGCCGAGGCCGTGAATAAGTACTCACCTCGCCAGCCAAAAGAGGATGATCACATCACCCGCCTGGCGGGACTGGAACCCTGCAACATCACTAAAGAATCTCTGTTTGTGAATGTTGGTGAACGCACCAATGTTACCGGCTCAGCCAAATTCAAACGTCTGATCCTGGAAGAGCAGTATGACGAAGCCCTGACGGTCGCCCGTGATCAGGTGGAGAGTGGCGCGCAGATCATCGACATCAATATGGATGAAGGTATGCTCGATGGCCAACAGGCCATGGGCACCTTTCTCAATCTTATCGCCAGTGAACCAGACATCTCCCGTGTACCGGTGATGATCGATTCAAGTAAGTGGCCCATCCTTGAAGAAGGTTTGAAACGCATTCAGGGTAAAGGCATCGTCAATTCCATTTCCATGAAGGAAGGTGAAGACAAGTTCATCGAACAAGCGCGTCTGTGCCGTCGTTATGGCGCGGCAGTGATCGTTATGGCCTTTGATGAGACCGGTCAGGCCGATACCTTTGAACGCAAGGTCGAGATCTGTACACGTGCCTATAAGGTATTAACCGAGACAGTCGGTTTTCCGCCGGAAGATATCATTTTCGATCCCAACATCTTTGCCGTGGCAACGGGCATCGAAGAACATAGTAACTACGGTGTCGATTTCATCGAGGCGACACAGAAGATCACCAAGACCCTGCCCTATGCCCTGATCAGCGGCGGAGTGAGTAATGTTTCTTTCTCCTTCCGGGGTAACAACCCGGTACGTGAGGCTATCCACGCGGTATTCCTCTATCACGCCATTAAGGCGGGCATGGGCATGGGCATTGTGAATGCCGGTCAGTTGGCGATCTATGATGATCTGCCAAAAGAGTTGCTCGAACGGGTAGAAGATGTCGTATTAAATCGCCGAGCCGATTCCACCGAACGTCTACTGGATATCGCCGACAAGTATAAAGGCGACGGCAGCAGCGTAGAAAAGAAAGAAGATCTAGAATGGCGTAGTTGGGATGTGGCCAAGCGCCTTGAACACGCATTGGTAAAAGGCATTGATGCCTTTGTCGAAGAAGATACCGAAGCAGCCCGGCAGAAGTTTGACCGACCCATCGAAGTGATCGAAGGGCCGCTAATGGATGGCATGAACGTAGTGGGTGACTTATTTGGTGAGGGCAAGATGTTTCTGCCGCAGGTGGTAAAATCAGCCCGCGTAATGAAAAAATCAGTCGCCTATCTATTACCCTTCATCGAAGCCGAAAAGGGCGGTGCCGCAAAGAGCAATGGCAAGATCCTCATGGCGACAGTGAAAGGTGATGTGCATGACATCGGTAAAAACATCGTTGGTGTCGTGTTGCAGTGTAATAACTTTGAAATCATCGACATCGGCGTCATGGTGCCTGCCGCCGATATTCTGAAAAAGGCCAAAGAAGAAAATGTCGACATCATCGGCCTGTCTGGTCTTATCACGCCCTCACTGGATGAAATGGTTCACATGGGTAAAGAGATGGAACGGCTGGGTTACGACATTCCGTTATTAATTGGTGGCGCAACCACCTCCAAGGCCCATACCGCCGTGAAGATCGATCCTGGTTTTAACAAGGGCCAGGCCGTGTGGGTGAAAGATGCCTCACGTGCCGTGGGTGTGGCGCAGAGCTTGATCAGCAAAACCACACGTGACAAATTCATCAAAGACATTGAAGTAGAATATGAACAGGTACGTATCAACCACGCCAGCCGCCGTGCTCAAACCAAATGGGTAACACTGGACGCCGCACGTAAAAATAAAACCAAGATCGAATGGGACAACTACACCCCGCCCATGCCCAACGACATGGGCCTGCAAAGTTTTGATGATATGCCTCTAGCCTTTTTAACACCCTATATCGATTGGACACCCTTCTTCCATACCTGGGAAATGAGAGGCAGCTATCCGAAGATATTTGATGATGCTGAAAAGGGTACGGAAGCGAAAAAACTCTACAATGATGCCCAGAAGATGCTGACACAGATCATCGATGAAAAATGGTTCAAGGCCCGTGCCGTAATAGGCATGTTCCCCGCTAATCAGATCAATGATGACGACATTGAAGTCTATGACGACAAAGGTAATGTCAGGATGACCTTAAATGAGTTACGCCAACAAACCGAACGTCCACCTGGCAAACCAAATCGCTGTATCGCCGACTTCGTTGCTCCCAAATCAAGCGGTAAAAAAGACGCCATCGGAGCCTTCGTGGTGACGATATTCGGTGCCGAAGAAAAGGCCAAAGAGTTTGAGAAACAACACGATGACTATCATTCCATCATGGTCAAGGCCCTCGCCGATCGCCTTGCCGAAGCCTTTGCCGAACACATGCATGATTGCGTCAGACATATCAACTGGGGCTTTGAAGGAGGCGACTGGTCGGCCGACACCGGCTTGAAGTCAGATGATTTTGATAGTGAAAAACTCGTACGTGAAAACTATCAGGGCACCCGCCCCGCTCCCGGATATCCCGCCTGCCCGGAACACACCGAGAAAGAAAAATTATGGCAACTGCTGGATGCACAGAAAAATACCGGTTGCGAGCTCACTGAGTCCATGGCCATGTACCCGGCTGCATCAGTGAGTGGTTGGTACTTTGCACACCCTGAGTCATCCTACTTTGCCGTTGGTAAGATTAATCGTGATCAGGTGGCGTCTTATGCTAAGCGCAAGGAGATGAAATTGGCCGCAGCAGAGAAGTGGTTGGGGCCAA
This sequence comes from Gammaproteobacteria bacterium, assembly GCA_022712915.1. Taxonomy (GTDB): domain Bacteria; phylum Pseudomonadota; class Gammaproteobacteria; order UBA6429; family Thiohalophilaceae; genus JAHEDB01. The sequence continues at coordinate 3,901 of JAFLJQ010000207.1, forward strand.
ATCTAGGTTACGACCCGGAGTAGATTGCTCATCATTGCACGGCCCGCTTTTTCGGGCCGTGGTAATTTGCTTGTTATCTACTTCGAATTTTTATATTGAATCGCTATCACAAGTTAAAATTAAGTAGAGTATCCACACCCGCATTTTCTTTCGCCGGGAATAAGGAGCGGATATTGAGGTGTATTAAAACAATTTATTTTGAAGTGGGTGAATAACTGGGTTGTTGAGGGGGAACATGGTCACACAGAATTGGCCAGACAGTATTATCAGGGCTCATACGTAGGATCTTTAAACTCATTGAAAAATAAGGGAACTTATTGAACCCCATCGGATCAGATCACACAATTCGACAAAAAACCGAGTGATCAGGCGTATCCGATGAAGAAAAAACAAGCTACCAAATTAGCGAGGCA
>JAFLJQ010000237.1 GCA_022712915.1 Gammaproteobacteria bacterium
TGCTCTTGTGTCTTTGCGAGGGAGGTTAGCCCACGAAATGCGTCGGTGTAGACAGACTGTTCGGGCATAATTTTTCGTTTTGAAAACTGATCGACCGTTTCGTGATTGATTCGCTCAACCACTTCTATCGCAATATACCCCTCTCGGTTAACCGGTATAAGCTATCTCGATGGCCCATCGTTTTTTGCAATTTGGTGAGCATTAAGCGTGCGGTGGGCCATGATACGCCTATCAATTTCGTCAACCTCAAGGCTGAAATACCGCCTTTATCGGAGGATACCCAGTAGATCGCCCAGAACCATTTTACGAGTGGCAACTTGGTGGAATGAAAGACGGTTTCTGCCGTCACCGAGTGTGGTTTATGATATCCACTGCATTGGTATAACCCGCGACTGGGGAGAAAATGCGCATGTGTATGGCCACATCAAGGGCACTGAAATCCGATTGGCCATTTCTCATGATATAAATAGTCTTTGCAGGCTTCTTTCGTTATCAAATCGCCTTTGCCATTCGAAAAAACTCATCCCTTCTTTTTTCATCTTCTGCTCCTAACTTGTTGTAAGTAAATGCATTATAATCTCTTTGCTAAATTTTGTTTAGAGGCATGTTGTTTTATATTAGAGGAAAATTAGAGATTGTCCGAAGACTTCAAGCTCATTTTTTATGAATTACCGAATTTATTTTTTCTTTGCGCCTCTTTGCGACCTTTGCGGTAAAATGTGTTTTATAAATAATTTTCATGTCTCATGCCCATTTCAACCTCCTCAGGCCGTTAAGTACTCGGCAGACACATGATTTTTTAGATTATTAACGGGACAGCAGGTTTTTTTATCCATTTTTTTAACATTGTCAAAAAGTTGATCATGCATTTTCCAGTACTTGCCTTGATCACTGGCACCATGGTCAGTGAACAGACAGCATATACCTGTAGAGCAAACTAAATTACTTCCCAAACAGCAAAAAATACCCGCCATTATAGAATACGTGCAAAATAATGGCGGGCAGGACATGTTGGTAGCGGTCACGGAAAAAACCAAAGACCAAACTGGGAACAATAACCATCACCGCCCAAACAGGAGGATGGCTGATGAAATGAAAACCGGTAAAAATAATACTGGTGACAATATTCGGCATGCTGATACAGTAAATAGATAAACGGCTCAGGCGTGTCTGCCACAATTTTTCCTGTAATAAGCCCCTAAACACCAGCTCTTCAACGACGGGATAAAGCAGGGCAAGCTGCAAAAATAGCAAAAAATGACGGCTTAACCAATCAGCTTCCGACATGGCCTCCCCAGAATAATATAAGCTAAACCAAAAAAAAGGGGCCAGAAATACTGCTGTCAGATAGACCTTATCCCTGATTAGTTGATGCAGGATAAATGAAATATTAATTAACAATTTATTGCTTACCATGGTGTATCAATAACATGAGTGACCTTGGTTTTGCAAAGATTAAACAAATACACCCAGATCAATATTATATTTTTCCGGTGAAATAGCCTCAATGATACTTTCTTGAGGCATTTTACGTAATTGAATATCTTTGATTTGTACATACTTTTCAAAACGACTGTTATAGATGATTCGTAAATCAGGTCGCAACAAATCTTTTTCATGTTGTTCCCTGACAATACCAACCAGACCGGACTCTAACTGCACCAAAGAACCAACGGGATAAATTCCTAAACAACGAATATAGTGACTGACTAACTCCCTGTTGACATGACTACCACCCCATTCGAGCAGTTTTTTCAGGGTAAAACTTGGCTCCCAGGCATTTTTATAACAGCGTACCGAGGTCAAGGCATCATACACATCAATGATGGCAGACATCTGTCCCACTTCTGAAATTTCATCACCTTTCAGCCCTTTTGGATATCCTTTGCCATCAATATGCTCATGGTGCATGGCCACCACATCCATAGCATCGTTGGTCAGGCCAGGCATACCAGAAAGTAAATCCATTCCAAACTGCACATGTTTTTGCATGATTTTAAACTCTTCATCTGTCAAGCGATCAGACTTATTGAGTATCGCCAATGGTATCTTCATTTTACCGATATCATGCAACAAACCTCCCATAACAAGCTGCCTGATCCGACTACGCGCCATGCCTAAATCAAGAGCAAAACTGGCCAGCAGGCCACTAACACTGACCGAATGCATAAAAGTATATTGATCCCGACTCTTGATGCGAGTCAAACTAACCAGGGCATCCTTGTTGCGAAACACGGAATTAACAATCTTCTCAGTGACCGGTTCTATATGCTCCAGCTCAACCTGCTTACCGAGGCGCACATCTTCCAATAGCCTATGAATTACATTGGTGGCTTCTTTATAGATGCCTCTTGCATTTATAATTTCATCGGCAGCAGAAACCTGTTTGCCATCATTGGCTTTCCGATCTGAGGCCTTGGCTATATTCTCTTGCAAGGTCACTTGCAGCCCATCGACTGCAGCCCTATCCTCACAGTCGGCACCTTTTTCTATATCAATAACCAGATGCTGTATCTTCACTACCTTGATTTTCTCTATCATCGTGTTATCGATGATCATAAAACGGGAACGAAAAAAAGGGTGCTCCAGCCAGCCACAATCGAGGTCGTGCACATACATGCCGACTTGAAGTTGCGAAACCTTTATTCTTTTAAGCATTATATAATTAAGCCTGACTAGTACACCCATCTACAAAAACATATATCGTCAGATGTAGGAGAAAATATAAGCACTATTCACCGCAATAAAGCAAAAAAGGGGCCTTGCAGGCCCCCTTCCAGCACAAATATACAAAATGCCATTATTTCAGCTTATTTGACCTAGCCAGTGCATGAAACCCTGCCAGCAACAGCATTAAAAACCAAAGGGGATCAAAGTCAGCCCCTCGATGAAGAGTACAGCCCGCAGCAGAACCCGTACTCTCCTCAGATACATCACGGACATTAACCGTTATTTTACCAACATAGTTTGCATCACCATCACTGGCGCTGACCTCAAGCTGGTATTGCGCAACACGCTCAAAATCCAGGGCTTTGGCAAGGGAAACTTGGCCACTTTTATTATCGATGGAAAATATACCTTCATCATTGCCTGCCAATATCTGATAAATCATTTTATCGGCAAATACATCTCGGCCGAGAAAATCGACATTGACGACTGTTATACTGGTATCAACAGCCAAGTCTTCTGCAAGTTCAAATGAACCAAAACCTTTAGTGCCAACGAAATAGCCATTGCCATGAACAAGAGACGAGATATACTAATGAGGTTATTAATTATGCGACATGCTATTGCAGATCACGCTGCAAATACATCCTTGTAAGCTCGATAGCAGCATCCCTGCTGCTGACGGACCTGCAATAACATGTCGCATAATCAACGTACTTATTAGTAAGACAAGGAATTGAGATCAATAGACTGACTATCAAGAACAAAAGAACTGTCAATGGTAATGGTTCCTGCTGATATAATACTGTTGAGTGAAACAGCGATGCTATTTTCTGTAACAATAGTTATATCATCACTGCCTGCCGCACCATTAATGGAGCCCACTATTATATCCGCCCCAGGATAAATGATCTCATAAGCACGAGCGCCACTATCCTCTACCGCAATCGAGACGCGAATATTTTCGACGGTGTCGCCTCCAGAACTAAGCTTAAAAATATCATGAAATGGACTACCAACAAGTTTACACTCTGGAGAAAAGCCTGGAATGGTTCCCATAATAGAACCCGATACACCATCACTTTCCGTATCATTTACATTATCTTCATGTGCATGAGTGAAACTCAGCACCTTTATAAAATATTGCCGGCAAGGCGCAAGATTAGCGACCATAGTCGAGGTAAGAATTTTATCGCCAAGCTCTGCAATCTGCACAAAGTCGGTCATATTAGAACCCGTCTCACTATCAATCTGTTCGGCCATATAAACTCGATAACCGCCGGTCTGTTCGTAAGCAACAGGGGTCCAACTAACTTCAAAACTATTGTTTGTCACATTGGCAAAAGTGCTGGCCACAGCATCAAGGGGCTGGGTATCCAGCAAGTTGTACGCAGGGCAAGATCATTATAAATTGAACTAAATCACAAATAGATGATCAGATCCCCTAAACGAACCAAGGAGATCAGACCCATGAGTGATTTTATGTCGCATTTTAATACTATAGCCGACCCCCGCATAAAACGTTGTCGT
>JAFLJQ010000200.1 GCA_022712915.1 Gammaproteobacteria bacterium
CTTGTTCTGAAAATACGTGTTTCAATTGCCTCGCTAATTTGGTAGCTTGTTTTTTCTCCATCGGATACCCCTGATCACTCGGTTTTTTGTCGAATTGTGTGATCTGATCCGATGGGGTTCAATAAGTTCCCTTATTTTTCAATGAGTTTAAAGATTCTACGTATGTAGTGTTGTTAAAAGTTGTAGACAATCCCTGTCTTAATTTTTGAGTCTCTTTTTTCAACTACATCTGGAGGTTGACTGTCATAAGCTGACTCATAACTGAATTGAATTGAAAGCTGCTTAGTCGTTTCAATCAATAATGAGGAAACAAACAAAGCCCGCCGGTCTGAAAAATTGGCCATACGAGGTTGCCAATAAAAGGTATTACTAAACTTGATTCTCTCGGCCAGTTTGTAACGAGACATCAGATAAAAATTCCAGCGGCCAGTACGATTAATTTCTTCCTGTGCAGAACCCTCTATGGGATCGATTTTTTCAACTTCACGAAAACCACCCAGGCCAAGATAAGCCGTATGACTAGTGGAATCTGCAAACGGTATTCTCACTCCGGTACCTAGTAAACCACGATATGTCAGACGGGTAAATTCATTTACCTCTGCCTGAGCATAAAATTCATAATTCATCTGACTGGAAAATTGACGGACATGACGCCCGTGAATAAATGATTTATTACGAGTTCGGGTATCATTTGTCTTGCCATATTCATGTCCCAATACAAGCAGGTTAATATGCTCTTGCTTATTCCATTGCAACTGGTTACTAAAGCTGACATTGCTACTCTCTGTATTTCCAGAGCTCGAGCTGGCTTGAAAGTTGATAGTGCCAGACAACCCTTCCTCGTGTTGTTTGAAATGTAAATCATCCATGTTAACAATGGCCTTCACCTGACAGATATGAATAAAAAAAAATGTCAATATTAATACTTTTCTACAAGCAGTGTATCTGTATTGCATGTTCAATCCTTTAATATAGGATAATTCGTCTTCAAGGATAAAATCATTGAAATAAATTTTTGCATTAAAATACGTAAAGCATGACACATGCATTAAAGCATGGCAAAACCCCCATCCCTCAACCACACTTGACTATGCTATAAATGTTCTTTAATACACAATGATAGCCATACTCATTCGAGGTTGAAATCAGCGATATGATTATTCGATATTTCCGACGGAAAACCCACGGGACAATTTGAACAACTCATAGAGCCTCACCTCAATCACTTGTATCAACTGGCCTTTCGCTTTTGTAATAACCAGGCAGACGCTGAAGATCTGGTACAGGATGTGGTAATAAAACTCTTGCCTCGAAGTAGTGAGATGAGTCAAATAGAGAAGTTACGCCCCTGGCTGACCAAGGTGCTTTATCGCCTTTTTATCGACCAATATCGCCAGCGTATGCGCTCCCCCTTGAGTCTGGTCACAGAAGGAGAAGGCGAGTTATTTGAGCAGCCCGACCCTTCCGGGAATACGCCCGAGGCACAAACAGAAGCCGGATTTAGTCAGAAACGTCTGGCTAGGGCATTGTTAACGCTGAATACGGATCAACGTACCGTGGTGCTGTTGCACGATGTGGAAGGTTATACGCTGTCGGAGCTCGAAGGTATCCTAGACTGCCCTCAGGGAACCCTCAAATCACGCCTCAGTCGGGCTAGGGGCCAATTGCGGGAATATTTGCAAAAAAATGAATAATATATGGAACCCTTTTACCTAAACCAGCGTGTCAATTAACAAATCACAGGTGAAATAATGGATTGCAAACAACTACAACAGTGTATCGATGACTATCTGGATGGTATTCTGCCTGAAGGTGAGCAGCGTCTGGCTGAAAGCCATCTGACCGGTTGTGCTAACTGCCAAGGTGATTTGAACCAGATCCAGGCACTCCGCCATGCCCTGCGCACCTTGCCGATTCCACCACCTTCACCTGACTTTAGCAGGCGGGTACTTGCCAAGGCACGCAGCAGCCATTCGCAACACGAGGTGCAACAACGTAAGCGTCTAACAGGAGGGTTTGCCGCAGCCCTGGCCGCTAGTCTGGTGATGTGGATTGGAGTCACTTTTTTCCAGTCAGACTCAAATGCACCTGGTATTGAGACCATTGTCATGGGTATCAGTGATACCCGAGAAGTGAAACTGGTCTTTAATGCCCCGGAAAATTTCCAGCAGGTCACCCTGCAGCTGAAATTATCCGGCAATATCGAATTGAACGGATTTGCCGGACGTAGCGAGATTGAGTGGAAAACGGCACTAAAAAAGGGGGCGAATACTCTGGTCTTACCTGTTACCGCTATTGGCTATGGCTGGGCTGAAGTTGTCGCCCATATTAAGCATCAGGGGAAAATACGAACCTTCCGCATCCCACTCCAGGTGCAAAACTACAGCCTGAGCAAATCCCGGTTCCCGTATAATCCAGATAGCTGACTGAGGATATAATAATGAAAAATTTACTTAAATATCTGTTAATTGGCGCAGCACTGGCTTCGCCGTTCAGCGCATTCGCCAGCCCGGATATTGATGATATCACGATGGAAATCATGGAAAGTCGTGATGACCACGCAGATGATGCCATGGAAAAAATTGAGCTTCCAGAACATCATGAGCACGAAGCTAAAGATGAGCATGATTCAGATCATGATTCGGATTATGATGTTGATGATGACAAGAATGATGACAAGAATGATGATAAGGAAGATGATAAGGAAGATGATAAGGAAGATGTAGTGGTCAAGTTTTATTGGAAAGAATTTAAGCCGCATTATTCAATTCAATTTTTTTCTGGTTAGGCGTTAAATATCCAAGCGTAGAATGCAATCGCTTATAATTATAAAAACGAATATATTTCTCTACAGCATCTAC
>JAFLJQ010000118.1 GCA_022712915.1 Gammaproteobacteria bacterium
GTTCAAAGCCCTTACGAAAGCGTTGTTTCATTTTTCTTATCTGGTTCTATAATGCGGGGAGGCTATTTTCCAACATTTTTGCCGGTTAATGGATCAATTCTTTCTATAGGGCGATCAAGAAAATGAGGGGATCCTTAAGCCATTTTGTATGTCTCTTGCAAAGCCGTATTTAAAGCCGATTTTTTCCCGGTATTTATCATTCCATTTGACATTATATGTGGCAATACGTTGTTCTTGTGTGGCTTTATTGCTGAAACTTAGTTCACGGATGGGCAGGACTTCTAGTCGCTCGTTGCCGAGTATACCAACATACAATTCACGGCCATCAATGTATTGCTCGGCGATGGCATCGCCCTGGGTTATGTTGTGTAATTGTTCAATACGGTTTAGTAGTTCCTTGTCGTTTGTGACATACGAGGCTTGAGAGATTCCAACCGAACCCTGTTCAATGTTGGATTTTATGATCATAGGGTAAGGCAGGTTTTTCAGTTTCTGTGTTTTGATTTTTTTCCTCCAGGGAAAAATTCTGAATTCAGGTACCTTGATACGATGGTAATGCAGGATCTTTTTTGACAAGGCCTTGTCACGTGCCAGCATCATGCCGCGTGGATTGCAACCGGTAAAGGGAATGCCGACCATATCAAGATAACTCACTACATAAAAATCCAGTGCTCCATCACCGGCAAAGTCCTCTAGCAGGTTAAAGGCAATATGGGGTTGCCACTGTTCGATGGTCTTGCGGATGGGCCGCAGCTCATCGTGCACTTTTACTACACGAACCTCATGGCCCAGTTTTAACAGGGCTCGCTTGACGTCAATTTCAGTCGCACATTTTAGGTATGCCGGATCTTTGGGGTCGGTGAGATGGTCTAGTGGTTCCATTTCTGGGTGTACCAGCAACATGATACGCAGTTTTTTCATAATGAGGCTAATGAAGTCGGTATATAGTGTAGTTATCATTATTTAGCGAACAAAAGGCATAAAACCTGAGGTATTTATGTGAATCCATGGATAAAAATTGTGGGTACTGATAGTTGAATTGATATATCAGTTTTTACCTAGCCATGTATTCTTATTTTTCTCAAAGACATCAACAAAGTAACGTCGTGTCATCTTGTGCCTCCTGCTGTTTAGGTTTTTGAATATATATATTAGTGGGTGAGATAGCAGTGATAAGTGATGGTGATATTTATGTGGCTTGAATTAATGATTTAATAAGTAGATGGGTGGTACGAGGTCATGATTAATTTATGCCGGGCAGGGCGTGTGATCATCGGTTAGCATCAAAGATTAGTGGGCTCATGCCAGTGATATCGTTTTTGATGATCCGCACATATATATAGGTAAAGCCATTTCGAGAGAGTCATTGTGCGGCTGTTGGCAAGAAGGTCGGTTAGTACAATAGCTAGGCCAGGAAAAATTATGTTACTCATCATCATCCCATTGGCGACGATTAATAGCATAGTGACTTATCTTGCCCTTGAAAGGCAGCATCAACATGCCAGGTAACCTGCAAACATCTTTTGGATCACGATATTTGTGTATGCCGATGGTCATACCTTCATGGCCCGCACGGGGCTGGTCACGATAGGTGCCAAACAGATGATCCCAGATGGAAAGATTAAAACCAAAATTACTGTTGGCCTCATCGTCCTCAATAGAGTGGTGCACACGGTGCATGTCGGGTGTGACGAATAATTGGCGTATCACACGATCAATTCCTAATGGTAGTTTCACATTGGCATGATTAAACATGGCCATAGTGTTAAGAATTACCTCAAATATGATCACGGCCACCACGGGCGGCCCCAACACAATGATGGTGGCGAATTTGATAGCCATGGAGATAAAGATTTCGACTGGGTGAAAGCGGGCACCGGTGGTTAGGTCATAATCCAGATCGGCATGGTGCAGACGGTGAAATCGCCATAAGGCTGGAACGGCATGAACCAGCACATGCTGTAAATAGATAATGAAATCCATGACCACAACGGAGATAACAATGGCTAGCCAAAAAGGGATTTGATAATAGTTTAACAGGCCCCAGCCGTGTTGCTCAGCAAACAGGGTGATGCCTACTGCCGCAGCTGGAAAGACCAGGCGCAATAAAAGGGTATAGAGAAACACAATGCCCAAATTGTTCAGCCAGCGTACGGTCTTGGAGACTGTTAGTGCGCGTCGTGGGGCTATGATTTCCCACAAGGCCATTATTGTAAGGATACTGAAGAAAAACCCCATACGAATGGTCGTTTCGTTGGCGAGTATAAATTTATTCAGATCCATTTTTTCCTTACCAACTTATTGGGTTTAACCTCTGATCTTGCGAATGCAAGCATCAAAGCCTATTATTCAATTAATCACTTGATTAGCAGAATAGATGAATTTGTAAGCATGTCAAATGGAAATACTTTTAAGCAACAGATTTTTACTCAATTTGCCCGTGTTGGCAAGGCACTGAGTAATAGTAACCGTTTGGAATTGCTGGAGTTTCTAGCACAAGGTGAGCGTTGTGTGGAATCCCTGGCCAGGGTTGCCTGTTTGCCGGTGGCCAATGTCTCACAGCACCTGCAGCAATTGCGTCAGGCTGGTCTGGTCGTTTCTCGCAAGGAGGGACTTAAGGTCTATTATCAGCTCAGCGGTGATGATGTGGCCTGTCTGTTTAAGACCTTATGTCAGGTGGCAGAACAGCATTTGGCAGATGTTAACCAGTTAGTGAGCAACCATCTGTTTACTAAAGACAGGCTGGAGCCCGTACCACGTGAGGAGCTGTTTAATCGGGTACGTGATGGGCAGGTGGTGGCCATTGATGTGCGTCCCACACTGGAATATGCGGCCGGTCATGTACTCGGTGCGGTGAACATCCCGCTTGATGAGCTTGAACAGCATCTTGAGGGCTTCGATCCGAAACAGGAAATTATCGCTTACTGCCGTGGGCCATATTGTGTGCTGGCCTTTGATGCGGTGGTGAAACTGCGGCAAAAAGGTCTTAAAGCGCGGCGGTTGGAAGATGGGTATCCGGAATGGAAGTTGGCGGCTCTACCGGTGGAAGAGTCTTAAAGGACAATTTAGTGCCCTATAGTTAATTTAAAGCATGAATATAATTGATAGCGATGGAGGAAAAAGAATGAGTAAACCAGCGGCTTATGTTAGTGCTGACTATCTACGCAAGGCAGCCGAGTTGACGAAGACACTCAAGCTGCGAACGTATGAATTGATGGACATTAAACCAGGTGCTCAACTGCTGGATGCCGGTTGTGGGCCGGGGATTGATACCATTGCCCTGGCAAAATTGATTGATAATGCAGGGCATGTATATGGGATCGATATCGATATCGATAAAGATATGCTCACTGAGGCAAATGTTCTGGCCGAAAATGAAAATTTACAGGATCGCATTACACACCAGTTTGCAGAGATTTTAAAGTTGCCTTTTGATACCGATCAGATGGATGCTTGCCGTGCTGAAAGGTTGTTTCAGGTTTTACCTTTTTCAATTGATAAAGAACAGGTGGTGGATGAATTGTTACGGGTTGTAAAGCCTGCTGGACGTATTGTCTTGGCAGATACTGACTGGGCAACGGCCTCGGTTGATTTTGAGAATTCGAATTTTGAACGCAAATTGATGAATTTTTTTTCAGAGACCATGCGACCGAATGGTTATGCGGGCAGGCAATTTTTTCGTATGTTAAAGCAAAGAGCGTTGAATAATATTGAAATAGAAATTTTCCCCATGATGGTAACAGATTATGAACAGACTCCGTTTGGAGACTGGTTGTGTAGTGAGGCAATTGAAAAAGGTATTGCTACTAGGGTAGAAATGATGAATTGGAAGGAGACATTGGTAAAATATAATGACAAGGATGAATTTTATTGTACAGTTAATATGGTGTTGGTTTCAGGTGAGAATATCTAGTTGCTAGGAGCATATTAAAATGTTGAGGAATAAATAATGAACAAGTCAGCTTTAACGCTATTCATGTTGATGTTACCGGCCATGATTTTTGCACAAGCGATACCGGATTATCCAGCGAAAAAAATCGCCGGGCATACGTATGTTATCCATGGTCCGATTGGCTTACCTTCGCCAAAGAACAAGGGTTTCATGAATAACCCGGTGTTTACGATCACCGATAAAGGAGTGGTTGTTATTGACCCTGGTTCCAGCCTCTATACGGGGCAAATGGTCTTGCGCCAGATTCGTAAGCTCACCGATAAGCCGGTGACGCATGTATTAAGCACACACGTTCATGGTGACCACTGGCTGGGCAATCATGCCTTTAGTGAAACCTTCCCAAATGCGATATTCATGGGACACCCCGATATGATCAGTCAGGCGAAAGCCGGTGCCGATAAACAGTGGCTGAGAATATTGTCGACCATGACTGAAGGGGCTACTGATGGAACAAAAGCGGTTATTCCGGATAAGGTGGTCGATGAGGCCTTTAGTTTTAAGGCTGGTGGTATGCACTTTCGTATCCTTGCTCCAAAGTTTGCACATAGCGGTACAGACATCATGATTCATATCATTGAGGATAAGGTTCTGGTATTGGGTGACAATGTCATGCATGAGCGCATTGGTCGTCTGGATGATGGCACGTTCCGCGGTAATATTAATGCCTGTGATGTTGCTATCAAATCGGGTGCCAAGGTTTATGTGCCTGGTCATGGCCCTAGCGGCGATGTGAATGTGGTCAAAAAATATCAACGTTATCTTGCAACAGTTTATGAAACGGTTAAGCAATTGATGGATGAAGGTTTGAGTGATTATGAGATGAAACCCAAAATTGTCGCTAAACTCAAACCTTATCAGCACTGGAACGGATTTGAGGATGAGGTTGGTAAGCACATCAGCTTAGCTGTGCTGGAAGCCGAAAAGGCCATGTTTGACTAGAAGTACCCTAGAGGTAGCGTTATGCGGCCAACTTGTTGAATGATTTATTTGATGGAATTAAATGGTTTATTCAGCATATTAAAACAGTTCAATGTCACTGGTATAACCGGATTGGCGATCTGCCTTATTTTTTGATGGGGCACTGGGTCTTATTTCTGTAAGTAATATATGCTGCTTGTTGAGTAAGTCCTGTAATGAATCGATGACTTGACAAAACGTGAGATTGATTTGATCTGATGTATCATTCAGCCTGAGAGAATTTGCGCTGGATTTTTCTATGTGATCAAGAATATAGTCTTCCTGATCTTCTTCCAGGGCCAGTTTTGGCAGAAATGCGTGCATATCCATGAGCATATTATGCAGTATTTTTGTGCTATCAGACTGGCTGGTGCTTAAGGAATGGCTGAGCGATAAAAGCGTGGTTTTGATTTTATCGAAGGATACGGCAAGTGCTTCAGACTGTGTGTGTATTGCATGGCTGGTTTTCATGGAGAAGACCTTGTTACTTAACGAACCCAGCACAGTTGGCAACAGATCTTTAATTCGTCCATTGCGCTCAGGATCATCTATGGGCATATTTTTGATTAACAAGGTGACGTTGGGGTAATTAATGAAGGTGCGATGTTCAAAATCAAATATTCTATTTTGATTGCGCATTTGTTTAAGTAGTTCCTCCTCAAGCGGTGATATAGTGCCATCGGAGAAATAGCTCTGGGGGGCATCATGGGTAAAAAACATCACAGCACAAACCAATTGTAATTTATCTATGAGGGTGAAAAAAGCTCTGGCTAGTTCATCATAATCATTTATCAGATAACTCTGTTCTAAAAATTGCATTGCCATGCCAATTTCACTGCTGCCAATCATGGCAATGTGAGCCGTCTTTTGCGCTTGTTGATATTGTTGCTTTAATGTGGTGCGTTGATCTCGATAGCGTAACATAACGTTAACTTTGGCGCGCAGGGTCTCAGGTTGACAGGGCTTGATGATGTAATCATCGCCACCTACTGCGTAGCCTTGCATTTGCTCTCGGGTATCCGTATGAGCCGATAGAAACATAACAGGAATGTCTGCAGACTCAGCATCCTGTTTTAGAATTTTGCAGACTTGATAACCATCCATTCCGGGCATTTTTACATCCAGGATAATGATATCTGGTTTCAGTTTTGTTGCGAGATGAATTCCTTGCATGCCATCAGAGATGGTGTGGATCTGGTGCTCATTTTCTAATACGCTCCGAATGAACACTTGTGTCAATTGTTCGTCATCAATGGCTAGTATTTTCATATTATCCTCTTATGATGAATTACCGCATGTTTCTTCTGGCTAGATTGAATATCGACTGAAATGTAGATTTATTTAGGATGGACACAAAAAATATCTGATGGTGGTAAGTCATCACTAAATTATTACATTCTTATGCCGACTATATTAATCAGGATTTTTCATATATTGCTCAATATGCTATATACTAACAAGTACACTAATTATGCGACATAATGTATAATCTTGGTCATGACTAATGATGGAAGAAAACTGAGTCGAAAAGCACTTGCCGATATTCGGATAAAAGCGATCCAGCAAGTAGAAGAAGGAGAAAGTCCAGAAGAA
>JAFLJQ010000097.1 GCA_022712915.1 Gammaproteobacteria bacterium
TTCCATTGCAGGACAACGACTTCATCACTTACGTTTTCCAAATGTTTGAGTAGGCGTAAGCCCACCATTAAACGGATGGGTTTACTCGGCGCACCAATATCTTTGCTGTCGTGTTTGGCAAAGGCATCATCGAAATCTTTCCAGGGAATAACCGAGGATAATTGTAACAATGGATCGTTGGGATCGAGCTGTATCAGTAGATCCGTGCCAAACAGGTTGGTTTGATGAAACTCGGTGCTTTTTGTGAGCATTTTTTTCGCCATTTCGACCAGAAACTGACTATAAAGCTTAACATTTGCGGTCGAAATAATCAGCCTTTATTTTAAGTAATTCGTTAGTTATCAATTGGTTATTATGTTTTTAAGGGCTGACTAAATACTCGGTAGATACATGATTTTTTAGATTATTAACGGGATAGCAGTGATAGATTATATATCTGACCAATATCCTTGTGAGTTCATTAAGGCGTGTGGTCACGATGACATGGTGTGTTGAAACGCTGTTGTTGACCATTAGTTTGTGATGCTGCGTGCAAAGGCAAGGATAATGAAGAAAAGGTTATTAATGTGGGCCAAAAATGCTTAAAGAATAAAATGGTCTGTCTATTTTTTGCCCGTGTAATTCAAAAATTATAATCTCTCCTGACACAATGCTGTCAGGAGCACTCCTTATGTACTTGTCCATACTGATTCATAATGAGTACAGGCAAAATACAATATATAACAACTATACGACGGATTGCCCCCGTCATTTTTAACTCAAGTCACACAAGGAAACCAATATGCCCATGTTAAAAAAAGACGATAAAATGCCCTGGATATCACCCATGCTGGTTGTTAAAGATGTGGATGCCAGCCTGAAACAGTATGCCGCAGCGTTTAATTTTGAATCCGGCCTTATCATGCCAGGGGACAATGGTAAAACGGAGTATGCGGATATGATGTACAAGGGGCAGACGGTATTAATGATGATGCCGGAAAAGAGCTGGGGTAGTCCAGCCGTCACACCCAATACAAGTGGTACACCCACGCCCGTGAGTTTGTATGTTTATTGCGACAACGTTGATGAGCAGTTTAAACAAGCAAAACAGGCTGGTGCCGTTGTGCTTGAAGAACCTACTGATATGCCCTGGGGTGATCGCATGACCCGTCTTCAAGATGCCGATGGACATCTTTGGAGCTTCGCGACGAAAGTCGCTGAGTATCAACCAGAAAATGCGGTGACTACGTGATGTAATATCATCGCCATGCATGGCGGGGGTGATGTTTTATTGACAGATAAGGTGGGCACAGCAGGCGTGCCCATCTTAGATTTCTTATAAATTTCAACACTACACAGTAAGGAGGCTTTAAACATGCCAACGGATCAAAAAATAGATCACATTAAATTCATTCTGAGTTATTTTGATGCCATGCAGGTGTTTAACGGATCTTTCACCTATTAAAGGAATTTTCTCGCTTTACCACCGATTTTCGTGTTTTGAAACCATTTCCCAGAGTATTTTAGCCATTTTAGTGACATTACATTAATACCAACTAAATCGTTTGTAATTGGTGGCACATAAGCCTGAAAAATACCTAAGTAGACGTTTTTATCTTTGACAGTGTTAGAGGATACTGCCACAAAACAAATACTTAGTAAAAGCTAAGCATGGCATAAAACATATGCCGTCATGCAACAACATAAATAAACCGATTCAGAGAATAATTCTTTGCAAACAAATATTAGTCACACTTTTTGATGTTAAATCGTCTTAATTCTATACGTACATAAATGCATATAGAGGATTTTATACATGAATATGACTAATTACCGACAAATGATTGATGATTTTGAAACTCACTATAAATATGACAGTTCATACATGCGAGAATTACTTGAATCCTCGCAGCAAGGATTTGCCAAGTTTAGTGATTTTTTACCTCTTTCAAGCCACCAGGAAAGGTTGAGCACAGAAGACTATTGGGTGGCCAAATTAGCGGCAATGCAGGTTGAGGATTGCGGTGATTGCTTACAGCTAAATGTACGGATGGCACTCGAAGGTGGTTTCCCCAAGCCCCTTGTTGAGGCGGTTTTAAGTGGAGGCAGAACATTGCCCGAGATGTTGAAAGATGTCTACGACTACGCAAAACATGTTGCCGCCAACAATATTATTGATTTCGAATTAATGGATAGAATAACAGACAGATATGACAAAGGGGCTTTATTAGAGCTTGGTTTATGCGTTGCTACCGCTAAAGTGTTTCCAACCATAAAAAGGGCATTGGGATACACAAAAAGTTGCAGCTTGGTCGAAATTGAAGTTTAAAGGGGGCGATAATGGATCGAAAAATCATTAATCCATGGACATGGCAGGATCGACTTGGATTTGTACAGGCAAACGAGATCAGCGGTTATCAACGTGTTCTTCTCTGCGCAGGGCAGACATCAATGGATGCTGAGGGAACGCCCATACATGCAGAAGATATGCGCGCCCAGATCATTTTTGTTATGGACAACCTGGAGACTGTTCTGGAACAATCAGGTTTAAATTTGTCGAACGTTATGCGGCTCAATTATTATACGACAGATGTTGATCTTTTCTTTGAGGAATACGATGCAGTGACAAAACGTCTGACAGATGCGGGTTGTAAACCTGCTTCTACCTTGTTAGGTGTGCAGCGTTTAGCGTATCCAGAATTACTTATTGAGATTGAAGCGACAGCAGTGGTGTAATAACTAGATTATGTTGAATATTAAAGAGGCCATGATGATATCTATCGAGTTAGACACGTTTGAGTCGCACCGATTAAAGTTAACCGGTCTGGCATATCGAATTACCGGTTCGATTGCTGAAGCAGAAGATATTGTTCAGGAAACTTTTCTAAAATGGGCGAACGCCGATCACAAGATGATTGAATCGCCTTATTCATGGTTAATCACCGTGGTGACACGGATGTCTCTGGATCATTTGAAGAGTGCCCGGGTGAAAAGGGAATCATATATTGGTCCCTGGCTCCCGGAGCCTTTTATCGCTGACAATAAGACACCAGAAAATGAGTATGAATTAGACGAGTCCATTACCATGGCCTTGATGATCTTATTAGAGCAACTTTCTTCCGGGGAAAGAGCCTCTTTTATCCTGCATGATCTGTTTCATTTCAACTTTGATGAAGTCGGAGCCATACTGGATAAAACAGGGGTGGCTTGCCGAAAATTGGCCAGTCGTGCCCGCGAAAAAATAGATAAAGATGCTCTTCAACACAAACCGAATAAACAAGACCATTTAGAAATTGTATCGGCCTTTTTTGAAGCGGTTAAAAAAGGCGACATGACTGAGTTAGTGTCGTTGTTAAGGGAAAATGTAGTACTTCATGCAGACGGGGGCGGCAAAGCGCTCGCTGCATTAGAAATTTTAGAAGGTTTGGAACTTGTTGTTGCCTTCTTACAGGAAAAAGTCGCCCCCAGTTTTGTCTCCGTCGATTCAGAAGACGCGGCGATCACCCATGTCTGGTTTAATGGGTCTCCTGGTTTTGTTATCTGGCTTGACGAAAAACCGGTGTCTGCTTTTAATTTTGAAATAGAAGGTCGCATGATTCAAAAAATACATGCACTTCGCAATCCGGATAAACTGAGCTTTTATGAGCCCTATTCAGGGAAGCTAATTATGTAATAGTTTATATTTATCATTTAAAATGATATGTTAAACATGTTGGATGATATTAATGGTGTAAATTTGTGTGACATTGTTCAGGTCAAGGAATATCTCTCCAACATGAAATTTATTTAGGGTTGTTCATCAAGAGATGAGTTGCGTGCCCGGGTATATAATACCAGACTAGCTTTACCATAAGCAGATTTAGGTTGCCTGGCCAAGATGTTTTGGATGATACCCATTCTTTCTGACAGTTTTTTCAACCCATCTTTACGGTATTGCCCCTTTAATTCTGGCAAGGGTACATCGGCAGTGAATGCCCATAGTGTCTCGCGGCCGAACGGAGCTTGTATTTTAAAGGCAAAGGTTGTTTCAGGAGTAGGAAGAGCAAGGAATAAACCTGCCTTGTAAAAATTATTTTTAAAGCGTTTATTGGGCAAAAGCTGGAAAATTTCACCCTTGGCATTTTGGTAGACCACTAAAACATAGGCATCCTTGTCTAAAGATATCAAAAAAGAAACACGATCACCCTCCTGGAAATAGGTGGCATCGCCCAGGTGGGTGGTAATGTCAATATTTATTTTATTTTGTTCAGCTGCGTGCAGGTCATAATTTATCAAAAATGCTAACAGCACTAAAAGAAAAATAAAGTGGGAGATCGTTAAGGTAACGTTTTTTTGAGAAACTAGAGGAATAAAGTGAAGCATCGACTTTTATGTGGACATACCCCATCTAATCGAGTGAAAAGGTATAACTGTAACCAATGTATACAGCACCCATATGATGTGTTTGTTCATGCCCTGCATTAAATTTGTAGACATAATGTGATTCCTTAAGTCCAAATATTAGACGATGACTCAGGTTAATGGCATACATGAGACCAAGATCCAGCGCCACACCATGCCCCTTACCTACTTTTTGACCATTGCCCTTGATCTGGCCCGCTATAATAAAGCCGGCTGAACCGTATAAAGTAAAGTTTTTGTAGATCGGCCATGCGGCCGTAACACCAAAACCTGAACCAATAAACTCCTGGCGATAATGATTACTTTTCCAGGTGCTTGATATGCGTTTTGTATCAACAAACAAAGAAAAGTACTCGTTAAGATAATAACCAAAAATGATATCCAGTTCGTTACGGTTAATCTTGTCATTTGATACCTCGGTGGTACCTGTCGGGGTGATCTGGTCGGGTGTCTTTCCCCGAAATTTATACTTCTCGCCAAGCTGAATATTCAGGCCGGTATAGAAATCACCATATTGATAGGCTCCGCTAAAGGCTAACTGTTGTCCACTGGACGAGCTAAATCGAGTATCACTGCCGCCATTCTTTCCATTCCAGGCCCCATCCTTATAGGATTCTTTTTGCCTCTGATAATCGCCATCGTCATTATCAAACAGTGCGGAATAGTCCTGTTCAAACACCCTGATAGAAAAACTGAGGTTGTTCTGTGATGCAACAACTGTCTTTGCGTGCAGCATTGATATAAACAAGACAGTAATGATTAATCTATTATTATATAACGTCGGCATTAACCCGGCCTTGCCTCGTCTAATCGAGTGAAAAGGCATAACTGTAGCCAAGATAGAGAGCATTCATGCGATGGGTCTGTTCATCCCCTGTATCAAACTTGTAGATATAGTAAGAGTCTTTGTGACCAAGCATCAGACGGTGTCTCGGATTAATAGCATACATGAGCCCGATATCTAATGCTGCGCCTTGACCTTTACCCACTTTTTGATCATTGGCCTTGATCTCGCCGGATAAAATAAAGCCGGTCGAGCCGTATAACGTTAGACTATTGATAATAGGCCACAAAGCCGTGACGCCAAAACCCAGTCCAGTGAATTCTTGGTGATAATGATTACTTGTCCAAGTATTCGATATGCGCTTTATATCAAAAAATAATGAAACATATTCATTAAGATAATAACCGAAAATGATATCCAGTTCTGTACGGGTAATCTTGTCATTTGATACCTCGGTGGTGCCTGCCTGAGTGACCTGGTCGGGTGCATTTTTTTCAAATCGATAACTCTCGCCAAGCTGAACATTCAGACCGGTATAATAATCACCATATTGGTAGACTCCGCTAAAAGCAACCTGTTGTCCCTCGGCCGATTCAAATCCGGTACCACTGGTTTCATTCTTGCCACTCCAAGCCCCACCAAAACTTGAGCTCCCATCCTCACCCTCATCCTCACTGTTATAGCCTTTATAGCCTTCACCAAACACCTTGAGTGAAAAACTGAGGCCGTTCTCTGAGGCAACAACGGTATTTAGGTGTAGCTGTGATATAAGCGAGATAATAATAATCAGCCAGCTATTGCATAAATTAGACATAAATATTTTTACAGGGTTGGCAAGGGTAGTAACACAGGCCGTGAGATAGCATCCTGTTTCGATGTATGATGCCCTGCCTCGTTCTGAGTATTTTCATTGGACAACACGTTAACCTGCACTTTAACCTTGTTTTTTGGCACACCCTTCACATTCACATTCACATTGATAAAAATAAACTCTCCTAGTTCATCTCCTGCACCCTGCAAGACCCCACTTTCAGGTACTTGTTCAACATTGTTGGCAACCGCCTTTTCGACATTGGTAGAGAGTTCACTTAGAGTGAGCAGTGGCTGGTTATTGGTTTTGAGTTCATTCAATAGAAAATAGGTAAAGGGAGAATGGCCGGATGATTTGTAGTCATCACCGACATATTCCACACCGCCCGCTGTCATGATCTGTACACTTTTTTTGACGGCGACCTTTTGGTAATATCGGTCAGAATCCGTATTGGGCGGTAAGCTACGCCGGCCACTGCGCAGCAGGCGGCCACTGAAACAAGAGTCAGAAATCAACAAGGTGTGTCGGGCACGTGAGGCAATGAGTGTTAATTCATCCCGGATGGTGGAATTGCGTAAATAAGTGGTCTGATCCAGTCCTTTGGCATCGACGGGTACCCAATACCCTTTATTGGTTTCATCGTCCAGATAACCATGACCGGCGTAATAGACCAGCACGTTATCATGAGCAAGTATCCGCCTGGAGAGTGACTGCAAGGCAACTAGCACATCCCTACGTGTGGCATTTTCGAGTAATGTCACATCGGAAAAATGATAACGTTCAGTCAAAAGCCGTTTCAGGGCCTGGGCATCGGAAACGGCCGTTTTCAGGGGCGGCCACTTGTCGCCTGTTTTACTATAATCATTATTACCTATTATCAGGGCACGATACATTCCTGTCTTGAATGGCAGGTTGGCGATTTTTTTCACTGGTTGCAGACCAATTCCTCTGCTCTGGGCCTGTGCGACAGATGAATACCCATACACAGATATTGTTAGCAGCAGAGCCTGCCAGTACAGATTATTGAATTTTTCCCTATTCACTTTCATACGGCTAAACATGTCGTACAGACCTCACTCGCTTGTGGAATTAATAATAAACCCACCCTCGGTTGTAAATAATTCTCCGTTACCTGTCTTGCCACTTAGTCTCCATACGTAGCGGTGCCCGATATCATTGCCTGGCCGCTTGAATGTTGCTTGTAAAGAACGGGTGGTAAGCTTGCCCAAAGATACCGGCTGTCCTTTATCAAATAGCATCAAATGCATGTTATAGGATATAGCATTATCTACTTTTGGCCATGACAAATGCACAACATTCTCATCCATCAATCGGGTTGTTATTTTGGCATAAGGTTTAATTGATTTGTTTGCGTTAGCAAAAAATCCGATACCGGGTGGATCTTGTGCATGTTTAAACTGGATCACGGGATTGTCCTGATAGGCGATAACATTGACTTTGCTTGAATCAAGGGCAAGCTGCGGAATAAAAACAATACTTAATATGCTGGTGATCGCTGCGGTAACAGGGACTGTCAGCCAGATCGGAAAGCGCAGCATCAGCCAACGGCGCAGGATGCTTAATACCCCTGGTTTGGCAGGTTGCTGATGTCCGGCCTGATTTGTTATCCGTACAGATGCAATGGTGCCGCTATCATCACCAAATTCCTTTGGCATCCGGGCACTATGGCTGGCATAGTGCATCGCGGCTTTCATGGCCTGAGGATTGTCTTGAATGATGCCCTCCACGCGCGGTTGTTCCGTTTTACTCAATTGCCCGTCAATGAATTTTTCAATCAGTTGCATTTGCAGGACATTCTGTAATTCTTCACTCTCTGAGACAGTTTGCTGATACAACGCTGCTTCAATGCCGGGCAAGTGTGTTTTCAGGTCAGTCAGCAGACTGGCTTGTTCGCGGCAAGCCATACAAGCTATCAGGTGCAATCGAAGCTGGCTATAATCCTCGGACAATGGATCCTGTATATAGGCATTCAGTTGTTTGCTATCCGGGTGAGTTGAACTATTCATGATTGTTTCCTGTCTGGCCGATTCATATGTATACAAGACACGATACGGGTTATTATTTAAAAAATATCATAATGGCTTCATTAGCTTTGCCAATTTGGTCAGAGTCTTGCGCCGAAAATAATAGAGCTGCTGCCGATTCGTATCCCTTGCAGCTACGCCAGGCTTGATACTGATATCCATCTTTTGCAAGGCAAATAGCACATCCACCGCATCCAGGTTATCCAGCACCATGGCCTCAATGATATATTGTTCCACGGTGGTCAATTGCAGCCACGCCTGACTCAGCTTCTGCTTGCTTTCGAGTAATTCGAGTGATTCATCGTAATACGGGATATCCGTTTGCAGGCCATCAAGATCCTGGTTCTCCTGCTGGCGGCCTCTGGAATCTGTCAGGGACATCGTGGTAGGTGGATTGAGTAGATGTAAACGTTTTCTTTGGGTCAGGGTGATCATGATTTGTTGGCACATTGCTTCAACTGGCTGCTCACTTCTGGCCAGCTTCTGGGCAATTGCAGGGATATTTTCACCCGCCCGTAAGGCAAAGAATATCTTGCTTGCCTCAGGAAACATTTCTTTTATATAGGTTGGTACATTTACCTTGCGGCCAAAGCGCCAGTCCTTCCAGCGTTCATAAAAAGGCAAGGAATTGGCAATATAATAGATATAATCATTCAGGCGTGCGCCATTTTTGCCTGAAAATTGCCGCAAGCGGCCCGGGCTGGTCAGATCATCCAGCATCCAGGCATAACTGGCATTACCCCATTCACACAGCACGGCATCACGTAAATGTACGCCTTTTGGTTCGACCAGGGTGCACACATAACGATACTTGTTTTCACGACAAAAACGTTTACAAAACCGGTTGGTTTGAAAGGTGATGATGGGGTGGGTCAGACGGTTGACCTCCACCCTGGCGGCGCTATTATCAGCGGCTGCCTGTTTTGCCAGATCAAGCTGTTGCTGATTGACTGGCAGGTCTGTTTCCATTTCGGTCGCCTTGTTTTGTGTCATGATAGTTTTTTCGATCATTATCAGGGATGATATAGAAACCAGCCTGCAACCCTGTCTTGCACGACATGTACCGCCAGACCATAGGTATCATAGGCCAAGTATTCACCTGATAACATGTGGAGTTGTCGATCAGGTATACCCAATGTTTTGAGCGCCCGATCAGCAGTATCACCCATGGCGATGCCCTTGTTGAGCTTTTCCTGACCGGCATCCTGCCAGGCATTGACAACTTTTCTGCCTGGATCGATCACATATCGACGACCATTCTGAAATCGATAAACTTTATATTGTTCCCCTTCAACCCAGAGATCACTCACCTGTTTTGATTGGGTTTTATCCTGTTGCAATGAAAATTTGTCGCCCAACCGTATGCCCTCAATATTCGGTGCGGAATCGGGTGAGTTAGAAACAGCGGCACGCTGCGTCACATGTCTGACGGCAAGTTGAAACAATATGGCTTTTCCCTGTGCACGGGCATAGCTGGCTAGCTGGTTCCACAACTCTGCTGCCCGGATCTTATTACCAATATGTTCAGCATGGGCCGCACTATTGTAATAGGTGCTATAAATCAACAGATCTGCCGGGATCACCGGATCCTTAATCGGTTTGTTAAGACGTTTAATCAGGTTATCAAAGGCACTTTCAGTCATGCCAGCCCTTCCCTCCAGGCCACTGGTCATGGCCAGGATCAGTTCTGCGGCGGAATCACGACCAAATAAGGGAATATATTTTCCCTGGATGACGCCCCTTACCATATAAGTATTGCCGTCTAGCAAATAACTGAATGCCAATAATAAGTAGGTCCGACCATGTTGTGGTTCGAGCCGAATGGCCTTCTCATAATAGTTAATACTTTGTTCGAGGCTGGCCTGCATTTTCTTTTTGAGCTGCACCATTGCCGTTGCAACATCCGCACGTTTGGCCTGATCGCTTATGCTTTGTTTTGCAGGCATCAGCATGGCACTGGTATCCAGTAGCAAAGGGTAATAATAGATCGGTTGTTTTAGACCATATTCCTGCACAAGTTGTCGATAATGCTGTATAGCTTCGGCAAAATGGCTCAGGCCAATGGCTGACAAGACGGCTCGACTGGTATAGTCACGTCCATAGGCCATAAAATAGCGGCGGGCCTGTTTATGTTGGCCCGCAATAAAAGCTTGCACACCCATTTCATATAAGGTGGACTGGGCCGCCACGGCGGTGAGTTGTGCATGGGTGCGCATGGCTCGGTTTTTGGCTTGCTGACATGCCTGGCTATTTGCTAATCCCTGTTTTTGTGAGGCACAGGATTCCTGCCAGATATTTTCAACCCAAACAGTAAAAAAATCTTTTTTGTCGAGTACTTGATAGGGGTCATAACCGACACTCGCCATCATGATCAGGCCATCATGATCTGCCTGGGTTTCCTTCTGCCCCGCATTTGCCCAGGTTTTGTGATTGGTTTGCCGTTCCTTGAGCATAAGTTGCTTGATAGCGGTTCCCTGATTACCGACCAAGCGAAAAAAACGCTGGTGCCACAGATCATCGGCGCGTTGATGCGCCAATTCATGGGCGAGCACAAAGGCCAATAGATGTTTGGCCCGATGTTTGCCAAACTTCAGGCAACTCTCGATTGCCGCACGGCTCAACAGGATATTGCCATCGGCCAATGAAGCGGCCCATGGCCCGGCCGATGACTTAACTACATATAAATTGGGCTCAAGACGTGAGTTATCCCAGGCGCGCAACAAAACCTTGAAGACACCTTGCGCCATGACAACGAGGGAATCCTCTTCCGCTGATATTGAATGTTTCTGCCAATAGGTAATAGATTGCCTGGGGTCATCGGGAGGCGCTAAAGGTTTGGCCTGGAGCGGTGACAAGGTTGTTAAAAGGAATAGCAGACCTATTACAGCTGTCTTTCGATAATAGTCCATCGTTGTCTGGTGAATTATGTTGACCATATCGGTTACTACTCCATTACTGGCTCGGTTGTTACAATAACAAGACAGTAAAACAGGTGTTATTTGAAAATAAATCGGGAAAAATTACATCATTTCCAGAGAGCTTTCCATGCATTCCAATTTATTGATAGCTTATTATTTTTCCTGCTTAATGTAATTATACGGTAAATTTTCAAATCCTCGCGGCTTTGTTGTCTTCTTAATACTGAGTAAGAAGCTTCACCCAGAGGGATCACTATGTTCAGTCATGTTCTATTTTTATTAATCTATTTTAAAACCCCGTACCCACAAGACAATAGAACGGCCCAACGGGCCGTAGCACAGGTCAAGAACGGTGACGACTGCCTGTATTCGATATCCCCATGGATGATTCAAAAATTAATTTAAGGAGTGAAATGGATGTCTTATTTACAAAAAGCTTTAACCATTATTTTACAAATCATTTTGTTTGTTTCTTTTATCACTCCGGCCAATGCCATGGAACGACGGCGTGACCAGTTTGCCAAGGAGCCGGGACATTATATTGTCCCTATGCCCTATAGCGTGCCGGGATTAGGGCAAGGTCTCCTGTTAGGTGTACTCGCGACTAACGCACATGATAGTTATACCGACTATTTTGGTGTTATTACGACAGGTGATATCGAGGGCATAGGGGCGGGTATTGTGGACATGCATTTGATCAATGAGCGATTGATCGCCGCTGTCATTGTGTCAAAAACTAACAAGGCACAGATAGCCAACTATGCCAGTCGTGGTATGACCAGTAGTAAAGATGATTACATTCTGCTGGACCTGCAAAACATTCGTTTTGCCGCAACCGAGTTAACGGGTACTTTTTATGACCGTATGCTGGAGATATCTACCGGGGCAATGCAAGGTGAAGGTAATGTGTCGCGTATTCGCGACAAAAATGGCGAGGTAATTCAGGAGACCGATGGAGAAACCAACGAGTTTGTTGGTTATTTTGTAAATATTGCCATTGACTGGACCGATGATTATCAGGATCCAAGGAAGGGGATACGCTATAACTTCGGCATGGGGTGGGCCGACGTGGCGTTGGCGAATTCACCAGAGTATTATCAACAGCAGCATAACCTGACCGGCTATATCCCGGTTGGCCTGCGCAGCACCTGGGCCTTCAATTATTTTCGTTCTGATGCGTTTGTCACTCGCACCGGGGATACCAATTTCGCCTCGGTCGAGGCCCGTACAGGGCTGGACTGCGATGACCCCGGCTTGACGACGGAACATCAGAAGCAGTGTATCCAGACGGTCAACAATGTCATTGCCCATAACCGTTACGGCACTTTGAGTAGTATCGGTGGCGGTTCACGCCTGCGTTCCTATCCGATGGGTCGCTACACAGGCGCCCATGCCGTTTTTTATGGCACTGAATTTCGCTGGAATCTGACCGAAGAATTCCGACCCTTTAATATTGGCCTTGCCAGCGATATCCGCACCGGTATCCAGTTGGCCTTTTTCTTTGAAACCGCCAGCGTGGCCGATGAAAAGAATAACCTTGGTGATATCTGGCGTGATTCCTACGGCCTGGGTGTGCGTCTGGTTACTGCTTCTGGTCTGGTTATTCGGGGAGATTATGCAACGGGTGATGAAGGTGGAGAATTGACGGTCATCTTCGATTATCCCTGGGGAAATTACTGAGTATGTGTTTTGAAATGGTGTTTATTTAAACACTGGCATTAGTGTGGAGTTTTTGAGATAGGGTACCGATGAGAAGATGGAAGACTTTAATGGTGAATAAGGCTTAATGCAAGATTGGAAAATATAGTTTAGTCACACTTTTGGATGTCAAATCGTCGTAAAGTAGGACGAGAACAATAGTATGTTTAATTGAATTATTTTTGAACTGGTCCACTGTTTGCCGATGTGTTGAATGGTGATTTTCACCTTACCCAGGCCTCCCCGCGTTATTGATGCTGGCGATAACACAGGTATCATAGCCGGTGTATTTACGGATCTGGATAACCATGATCGCTGTTTTGATGCTCCACTGGTGGCTGACACAGGTAATGGCACCACGCCTATTGTCGATATGGGAGCCTATGAGTTTGGAAGTTTGCCATCGGGTTAGCTGCCACTACTTCCCGTTGTTTCACTTGCCAGCCCTGATGCCGGATTGCTGTCAGTGGAACAAGTATTTTTATCACCATGGACACTGTTTTGCAGCCTGAAGATGGAGTAACGGCAGTGAGTGCAGAAATTTCCCCGTAAGGAAATCTGAATCAATGGCTATGTATATCACTCTAAAATAGAGATGATTGCTGTTGATTCATTCTTTAACTTTTCACAGGAGAATGGTAAACAAGGAACCGTTATCGTAATTTAATATCCCTGTAAAAACATTTGAAAATGTCTTAATGTAAACCTCATTTACCTGTCTTTGGATGGGTGATAAAAAATTCAATCGTATTGATATGCTACAATATTCGAGTCAGTAACATAATAAATTGTAATATGAAAAATTGAATTTTAGATAAGTATGAAGGTGTTTACTATACTGTAACGTGTATTGATGACGTTGTTTTAAACAATAGGAAGGGCAATGAATATTAGATTGTCCATGGGGTAGGCGTAATATACTGTGTTCAATTGGTATAAAGATTAAGAAGGTGTAGGATGCTCACAAACATTATAAAACCAATAATCAACATCATCCCTGAGAATGCAGCTTATGCAGTGACGTGCTTTCTGGCATCACGTCCTCAAAAAACGGCGCTAAAAAGTCAAGATAAAGAGATATTGGCACAAGCCAAACGTATCAAGTTTGGCCCTGACAATAGTAAAACAGCCTGGAGCTGGGGTGAAGGACCGCTGGTCATACTGGTGCACGGTTGGGGTAGCTGCGGTGCGCATATGGGGCAATTGGCGACACAGATCGCCAGCAAAGGTTTTCAGTCCGTGGCTATTGATATCACTGGCCATGGAGAGTCCTCAGGCAAACGTATTAGTTTTCGAAGGTTTTCTCAGGACTTAGGTACTTTGGTGAGACATCTAGATCAAGACGTTTATGCCTGTGTCGGGCACTCTGCCGGTGGTTTGTGCATGATGGCGGCCAGGGGACTGGAAAACCTGAGTGCAAAAAAATACGTCTGTATTTCCGCACCGCAAAAACCCTATCCCCCGATAAATTTAATCAGAAAAAAACTGGGCGTATCTGACCTGGTGATTAGTCGTTATAAAAATTTTTTAGCCGATCAATTTAATTGTCAGTGGGATGAGATAACCTCGCGAGTTTATTTGGATAATCCGCAGAGTCAATTGCTATTGCTATATGATGAAACGGACAGGTTTGTCGAACACTCTGATGGTGATAAAATAAAAACCTGTTGGCCATCAGCTACACTGGTGAAGACACAGGGCATTAAGCATAGCCAACAGATATGGTCGCCAGAGATACAGAAAAAAGTAGTCGAATTTATCATCGATAGTAAATCATAGTCGCGACTTCGCGAGGTCAGCAAACATTTTTTTATTATCAAGCGAAAACCGTTAAGAGCAGGCATGTCATATCCTTGATCTATCTTGTTTTTTGTGTGGTGAGTGATGAATGGTTTGTTATGGATGATGAAGACTATGTCTATGCGGTACATGGGGTTTGGAGAATGAATGAGCACCCTCAGCACTTGAGCCCTTATTTTTAATTCGAACAGGTCTATATTCTAGAAGAGGCATGTATTTTATTCCTCATGCAGTTTTATTGACCGGCATACGTACTTTCCCTCCTTTGTTACAATATATTTTGCTAGAAAACAGGTAATAATATGCATTTTGATAAATGGTAGATACTAAGCATCATTTTCATTTGGATGCAGCAATAAGCTAACAGGTTGCAAGTTATTTATTGACAACTAATTCGTGCATTAGCGCTGCACATTCACGGTATATTGTTTTAGAATACCGGATCTTTTTTTGTCAGTATTTTGATAATGACCCATCTAATTTTATTTTCTATTGTTACAGTTTTATTGCTATTTGGTTGGTTCACACAAGATAAAAGTTACTTGTCGCCTGAAGATGGTCTTGGCTATTATTTTGGCATCGTTGGTGGCAGCCTGATGTTGTTACTATCGTTGTATTCATTTCGGAAGAAATATAGATTTATGCGGAATTGGGGGGCCGTCAAATACTGGTTTTCTGCGCATATGTTCATGGGCGTCCTGGGCCCGGTGTTTATTCTGTTCCATGCCAATTTTTCTATGGGATCGACAAATAGCAGTTTGGCTTTGTGGTCGATGATTATTGTCGCTAGCAGTGGCCTGATTGGCCGGTATTTATATAAAAAGATTCATTATGGTCTCTATGGCCGGTATGCATCTCTTACTTATTTGAAAGAAATAGTCAGACTTAATAAAGGTAGAATTGGAAAGAATTTAAAGTTACGCAGTAAATCAGTGGAGCGGTTGTCTAGATTTGAGAAATTCAGTTTGAATGACATTGGTCTCATATTGAATATTTTACGATTACCTGTTGTGTTTATTTTATCATATTTTGTCTATTTTCTGGTTTCAAGAGAAATCGCATTGCTCCTGAAACGATATAAGAATAGAAAGTCCATAGATATAGAAACGTATAGAAAGGCTAAAAGACAGACTAAACTCCAGCTGAAAGTATATATTTCAAGTATCAGTCAACTGTCTGGTTTTACCGCGTATGTTAAGCTGTTTTCAATTTGGCACAATTTGCATTTCCCTTTATTTATGATGCTGATATTAACAGGTGCTGTGCATGTTCTTGTGGTTCATATTTACTGAGATGAGGGATTTACAAAGTAAAATATACTTCACATTTACGCTTATTTTGTGCATGTTTGTTTACTGTGAGCAATTGTATGCGGATACTATTGAGTCACTTGTCATGCCGGGGCCGGTTATAGAGGGCCATAAGAAATACGAACAAACATGCAACAAATGCCACTCGATTTTTAGTCGGGATAAACAGACTGCTTTGTGCCAGGTGTGTCATGAAAAGGTTGCTAGTGATATAAAGAAAAAGAAGGGATATCATGGTAGACAGAAGAAGATTACTAAATGTAAGAACTGTCATACTGAGCATAAAGGCCGAAATGCTGATATTGTCAAATTAAATCAGTCTATATTTAATCACAACCAATCAGATTTTAGTTTAGAAGATAAACATGCTGGTGTGGAATGTGAGAAATGCCACAAAAAAGATAAAAAATATCGAGAGGCTACATCAAAATGTAGCTTATGCCATAAAAATGATAATCCACATAATAGTAAAAAACTAATATATCGTGATAAGTTGATCTCATGTGAGTCCTGCCATGTCGCCAGTGGCTGGGGTAATATGGTTTTCAAGCATGAAAAAACGGGCTTTAATCTTGAGGGTAAACATGTCTCGGTAAAATGTGCCAACTGTCATCCTAATGACCATTATCAGAAAACACCTGGTAATTGTTTCGCCTGTCACAAATTTGATGATCTTCATAAAAGAGAAAAGGGACAGAAGTGTCAAAAATGTCATAATGCACGAGGTTGGAGAGTTCTTGAGTTTGATCATGATAAAGAAACAAAATTTAAATTAAAAGGAAAGCATAAGAGTCTTCAGTGCAAAGATTGTCATAAGAAAGATCCATATCGGGTTAAAATAAAAAAACTGTGTTACTCCTGTCATAAAATAGACGACAGACATAATGCCCGTTTTGGTCAAAAATGTGATAAATGTCACTTACCAAAGGATTGGAAAGAAGTATCCTTTAAACACGATACGGATACAAAATATAAACTCTCTGCAAAGCATGCTAAATTACCATGTAATGACTGCCATTCACGTGATGCTTACAAATATGGCTCTTCAGGAAAATCTGTGGGTAAATAATGGATGATTTAATAAGAATTGATTCACATTGAACTTCGATCCATGATGGTAGTTACCAGACCACTATCAAAAAAAGAAGCCCAATGCGAATAAGAACATTACTTA
>JAFLJQ010000139.1 GCA_022712915.1 Gammaproteobacteria bacterium
TATTGGTCGGCTATTTTTTCGTTCTGCTATTTCGACAATTAGCACCAATTCACCGCTAATTGTTTCTGTATATTCTCTTTTGTAGACAAAAGACTTGAATTTCTGGCAATCGTTAAGTATTGTTCTTATTCGCATTGGGCTTCTTTTTTTGATAGTGGTCTGGTAACGACCATCATGGATCGAAGCTCAATGTGAATCAATTCTTATTAAATCATCAATTATTTACCCACAGATTTTCCTGAAGAGCCATTTTTTTATAAAATGCCTGATTTATTTTTTCCTTACGCTTCTTTGCGACCTTTGCGGTAAAACATGTTTTACGGACACTTTTTTGATGTAATGTATATGGATGTACGAATGCGCGAGGGTTTATGACGGTCTAGAAGCGATATTTCATGTCGAGGAACAGTGTCTGCACATCCAGTCTATCACTGAAGTTTTGCTGTTCATCCAATTGTTGCTGGTGCTGCCAACCACCTTCCATTCCAAAACCACTCCTCCATTTATAGGACAGTTTGGCACGATAATCATACTTGGAATCCGCCAAACTAGCGTTATAGGTGCCACTCAGTCCTGCCTTAAAACCATTGAAGGGAAGATCAAAAATAGCGGAGGCATGAATCAGCGTCTTGGTTTCAAGGGGATCGATGTTTAGCCAATCCTGTTCAAGACTCTGCAACTGGTTACCCTGTACAGATTGCTCTTCCTGTAAACGCAAATTCAACCCAAAATCAATGCTTACCCCTTGTCTATGCAAGGGATAATACAAAATGGCATCATAACGGCGTACTTTAGTATCTGCGGGTAACAAACGATAATGGGTCTTATGATCGAGAGGAGTGACATGTGTTGAAGATAACGGAAAATTAAGCAGGGGCTCGTTTGACTGAAACTTAAAAGCAAAACTTTCATTGCGGTGATCTTGTGCCATAACATGCGAGGTCAAGCCGATGCCGAGCAAAAAATAACACACCTGTAACAGGCCTCGTCGCATTACCACACCCAATAT
This sequence comes from Gammaproteobacteria bacterium, assembly GCA_022712915.1. GTDB lineage: Bacteria > Pseudomonadota > Gammaproteobacteria > UBA6429 > Thiohalophilaceae > JAHEDB01. The sequence continues at coordinate 1,010 of JAFLJQ010000139.1, forward strand.
ATTTTGTCGGAAATTAAAGTCGCCACTTTAAACCGTGGAGGGTATTAATTATAGTCCAAAATGTTTAAAAATTAACCACAATTAAAGATTCTAAAAAGCTTACAAAGGGTCACTATTTCATAAATAATCAAACAACAGGCCGATGAAAACCATCATCCCCAGGCGGTTATTACTTAAAAAGGCCTTAAAACAGAGGTGGGATTCACGCCCATTAATCAGCCTCTGATGCCAGACAGCAAAAGCGAAAGCAAATAACAAACCAATATAGTAAGGATAACCCAGACCAAGTTGCTTAGCCACCAACAACAAACCCGCAAACATCAGCAATTGTAAAAGGCCAATAATCAGCCGATCAGCGTCACCAAACAAAATCGCCGTGGATTTTACACCGACTTTCAAATCATCCTCTCGATCCACCATGGCATACATGGTGTCGTAAATCAGCGCCCACAAAATCGTAATAACATATAACAACCAGGCAATCTTTGGCAAAGAACCGGTCTGCGCCGCAAAGGCCATCGGCACCGCCCAGCCAAAGGCCATGCCCAACACCACCTGCGGCAAATGGGTATAGCGCTTCATAAACGGGTAGACCGTGGCCAGTGCCACACCACCGAATGACAAAGCAATCGTGAACTTATCCAGCGTCAGCACCAATGCAAAGGCCATCAAACACAAAGCCGCAAACACAATCAAGGCCTCACGGGGCGTCACCTTACCCGCCGCAATAGGCCGCAACTTGGTACGAGCCACCAACGGGTCAAAATCCCGATCCGCGTAATCATTGATCACACACCCGGCCGCACGCATCAACACCACACCACTGACAAACACAAACAGGATATACGGATCAGGCCAGCCCTCAGCCGCAATCCACAAAGCCCACAAAGTCGGCCACAAGAGCAAAAGAATACCAATAGGCCGATCAAAACGGGCCAACAGGTAATACTGGTAAAGACGGTCTTTTATTAAGGCTGGGTTCATGGTGGGCATTGTATCAACGGACACAACATCAAACCAAAGAAACATTTTCACCACCAAGGCGCCAAGAACACCCTTTATGTGTTTTCACACAAAAACGTAGGATGAGATAAATGAGGTTCTATGGTGATATTTTTATTTTTCTTCGTCCCTTCGCGTAATGTATATGGATGCACCAATGCCGTGAGGGCAGGGATGCCCAGGAGCAGTCTTCATGGTGAGATCGTTTTCTAATCTAGCCCAGGAATGCCCGGTAAAAATATCTCACTCACCAGTAAAGGCTTGTTGTGCAAATAAAACACAGAGCGCCGTCCCCAGATCGCCTCTGGATCATAATCTAGTCTTGCGGTTGCGGTATGAAACAGGCGTTGACCTTGACAGATCTCAGCAACCTCGATTTCACTGCGGCGCATGGTAGGCTCGGCAAATAAAACCGCACCCAAAGGTTTGTTCTGCAAATGTGAGAGATGTTTTTCCTGACCACTCAGGGTGGTGCGGGGTATGACCGTGCGGGCAAAGACCCAGGGAATATCATTGCAATAGAGATAGACCTGTCTAACCAGAGCATTGCGACCGCTACATATTTTCAAGCACTGCCGTTCATTCAACATAGGACGTTGCCAGGCCTGCGAGATCACCTCAACACGAAACGGGCCACTACAAGCGGCAATAATACGGGCCGTTAACGAGGTGGCATCAAACAGCCAAGGGGCAAGGTCATCAGGCACCTTGCCTGAAAAAAGGTAACGCTCCGCCCGCCAAATCGGCTCAAAGGCATGTTGCCCAAAACGACTGGGATGATGATGGGTGACAGAAAGTTTGTTGTGTCTAAACCTCGGCATAACGAATGGATTCACCTTTCCAACGATGGATTAACGGGTCGACCTTTTCGGGCTCGGACTTTAACAGGATATCGGCGCTCTGCATAACCCTGGGGATCAGTCCCTCATCACGTTGTAGATCGGCAATACGCAACTGCAACAGACCGGTCTGCCGTGTGCCCAACACCTCACCGGGACCGCGCAATTCCAGGTCTTTACGAGCAATGACAAAACCGTCATTACTCTCGCGCATCACCCCCAATCGTTCGCGGGCATTTTGTGTCAGGCTGCCCTGATACATCAGTACGCATGCACTTGCCTGATCACCTCGCCCAACCCGACCACGTAGCTGATGCAACTGTGACAAACCCAGCCGTTCGGCATTTTCAATGATCATCAGACTGGCATTGGGCACATCGACCCCCACCTCAATCACCGTGGTCGCCACCAGCAAATCGATCTCCCCGGCCTTGAACTGCTGCATCATCTGTTCTTTTTGTTCCGACTTCATACGACCATGCACTAGCCCAACCCGAACCTCGCTTAAGGCCTCAGCCAACAAGCTCGCCGCATCCTCAGCCGCCTGGCATTGCAGTGTTTCCGATTCCTCAATCAAGGTACATACCCAATACACCTGCCGCCCATCGCGGCAAACATGTTCGACACGTTGCACCACTTCATCACGGCGGTTATCGGGCAACACCACCGTTTCAACCGGCTTACGCCCCGGCGGCAATTCATCGATCACCGAACAATCCAGATCGGCATACACCGTCATCGATAAAGTACGCGGAATAGGTGTCGCCGTCATAATCAACTGATGGGGATACTGACCCTCATTGGCCCCCTTTTCACGCAGGGACATGCGTTGATGCACTCCAAAGCGATGCTGCTCATCGACAATAATCAAACCCAACCCACTGAAGTTGACCCCTTCCTGAAACAAGGCATGGGTGCCGATAATCACCCGTGCCGCACCCGATTCCATCGTCGCCAATGTCTCCCTGCGGACTTTGGCCTTTAACTTGCCCGACAACCAGGCCACATCAATGCCCATCGGTTTGAGCCACTGCGTAAAATTCTGAAAGTGTTGCTCGGCAAGGATTTCTGTCGGGGCCATCAAGGCCGCCTGATAACCCGACTCCACCGCACGCAGGGCCGCCAATGCGGCGACCACAGTTTTACCCGAGCCCACATCGCCCTGCACCAATCGTTGCATGGGTGACGGTTTACATAAATCGGTTTCGATCTCCTCGACCACACGTTGTTGTGCATTGGTTAATTCAAACGGTAGACCTTGTTTGAACGCCGTCACCAATTCACCGTTACCGCTTAATATCGGTGCGGCATGTTGCTGGGCGCGAAAACGTAACTTACGCAGACTCAGGGTATGGGCCAGCAACTCCTCAAAGGCCAAACGCTTCTGACTAATGTGACCGGCCTCGGCGAGAATGTCCAACGGGGCATCGGGGGGAGGACGATGTACATATAATAGAGCGTCACGCAAAGAGGTAAAACCCAACTTGTCCTGAAGACCTTGCGGAAGAAATTCATCCAGAGTCAACTGATCTGCGTGCAACATATCAATCACCTGTTGCATCAAGTTACGCAGACTCAGTTGATGCAAACCCTCAGTCGTGGGATAGATCGAAGTCAGGTGCTCCTGCACCTCCGGCACACTCTCCGCCTCAACTACCTGATACTCAGGATGCACCAGCTCCAACATGGCCTTGCCAGTACGCACCTCACCATAACAACGAAGCGTCGCACCACGTGCCATGGCCTGTTGTTGCTGACCATTAAAATGAAAAAACCGCAAACCGATAGAACCAGTGCCATCACTAATCCGCGACATCAACATCCGCCGCCGCGCAAACTTCACCTCCGTCAGCAACACCTTACCCTGCACCACCGCCGTTTCACCTAGACGCAAACTACCCATCGGCACAATGCGCGTGCGATCCTCATACCGTAACGGCAAATGAAACAACAGATCCTGAATATTAGAAATACCCATCTTCTGCAAGCGCTCAGCCACCTTCGGCCCCACGCCTTTTAAACGGGTGAGAGCTAAATCGTCGGATTGAGATGGTTGTGCAATTTTGGACATAGAGAAAAGAATAACATGAACCACCAAGGCGCCAAGACACCAAAAGTGCCAAATAATTATTTATTATTCTTGGAGCCTTGGTGTAATGTATATGGATATACAAATACCGCAAGGACAGGGATGCCCAGGAGCGGTCTTGGTGGTGAAATGCAGTAGCTAACCCAGTTCCATCACCGCATCCATCTCGACTGCTGCGCCTTTGGGAAGTGATGCCACCCCAATCGCCGCCCGCGCCGGATACGGCTGCTGAAAATACTCAGCCATGATCTCATTTACCGTCGGAAAGTGCGACAAGTCGGTCAAAAAGATATTTAGTTTCGCTATATCCTTCAAATCCCCCCCCGCCGCCTGCGCCACCGCCTGCAAGTTATCAAACACCCTCCGGATCTGCACACCCATATCCCCCTCCACCATTTCCATGGTCTCCGGCACCAACGGAATCTGCCCCGACATATACACCGTACTGCCCGCCTTCACCGCCTGCGAATACGTGCCAATCGCCTGCGGGGCTTTATCTGTGTAGATGATTTCTTTGCTCATTAAATGCCTCTGCTGTTCTATATAGTAATGGGGTAATGGTACGGTATTCAGCACCAGGAATGTAGCGTGGGAAGCCTTGTTATACTAGGGATTTAAAGTGTGGAAGTGCCAAGATCAACGCTGGGGTAAGCCAGGCGCTTATTCGAGCTATTTTTGACATACGACTATGTAAAACATCGGTAGAAAGGGCAATAATGACGAACATTCATCTAATACGGTAAATTACAAATGTTCGCCAATACAATGATTAGCTAACAAATTGTCTAAAATGGGGGACAGTTTTAAGTGTATGATTTTGAATGGGATGAAAATAAAAACTTGTCGAATATTGCGAAACACAAGATAGACTTCGCAGATGCAATTCAAGTGTTTTTCGACAATCGAAGAGTAACAAGACTCGATAATTGAAAGGATTACAGCGAAGGCAGATATCAATTAATTAGCATAACCTATGAAAGAGTATTATTTGTGGTCTATACAGAAAGACATGATAATACTATTCGTGTTATATCGGCACGTAAAGCCAACAAACAAGAACGTGCTGCATACGAACGTGGTTTGTTCTAATTATCATCGGGAGGGCCATCATGGGTATCGAAAAATTACGTCTGAAGAAGCAAAAAAAATCAAAGGTAAAACCAATTGGGATGAAGTGGATTCCTTAACGGATGAAGATATAGAAAAAAGTGCTAAAGATGATCCCGACACGTCCATGCCGACTGAACAGGAATTGGAAAATTTCAAACCAATAGAAAAATACAAAAAGGAATAGTTGTATGGCTATAAAGAAAATTAGTGGCACTAAAGCTAAAGGTCTTAGAGGCCGCACTGATTGGGGGAAAGTGAAATCAACAACCGATGATGAAATAAAGAAGGAATCACTTCTCGACAAAAACACAAAAGAGTTTAGGCCCGACGAACTTATGAAATTTAAGCGAGAGAAAAAATAATCGGCAGCTAGCAAAATATTCCATTTAACACAAGATTTTTTGAGCATATGTATATATGCAGGATCACCTATGCCCAAAATCGTTTCTTATCTTAAAAATAAAGAAATGATGACAATTACAAATTGCAAAAAAGTTGTAGCAGCAGAACATAGTAGACGGAAATCAAAGCTTTGGTTAATCATGCTAATATCTGAAATTGCATTTTTATTAGTGCCGCAACAGACAACAATTGTTGTCTTATTTAAATTAAACGAGCAAAAATACAATGAGCATTCAATTAAACCCTAAGTCAATCAAAATATGAAAAACTACAACAACATAGAGACTATATACACCAAGCGACTAAAGACAGTTCAACTAAAGCTTGGGCAAGATTATATCGCCGATCCCCTGGATGACGACAAACCAAAAGCGGAAAACCCAGATGATGTTCATGAAATATTGAAATCTCTTTATCGGCAACTTGATGATGACCAAGAACACATGATCATGCTTGTTTTGAATGTCTCAAATGAAGTTACTGGTTTTAAGGTGATTGCATCTGGAACACAAACATCAGGCCCAGCCGATGCAAAAATAATATTCAGAAATGCACTGATGCTTGGAGCCACTAAAATAGTACTCGCACACAACCATCCAAGCGGAAATTTACAACCATCACAAGCAGATATCAGATTCACTAAAAAGGTGATAGCAGCAGGCGAAGCAATAGATATTCCAGTAGTAGACCACCTGATTGTTTCACACAACGGCTACATTTCAATGCGAAAAGAACAGCATTGTGATTTTGAAGTGTATATATGAAAATCAACCTGACAAGATTACGTGGTTACCCACTTCAACAAATCTATACAATTTATGATATTAAACAGTTAATTTGACACCCACCGTAAACAAAGAACAACATAACACTTAATTTATTGATTTTATTATATTTATATAAAATCATTATGATGGGTGTCTTGGCAACACCAACGGTCAGAAATCGGGAATCACCACCGTTAATTATTAAACTGGGTGACCGGTTAAGTTAGCTGTTTGGCTATGGTGGGTGTCCGGCTAATAATGATCTCATTCACCGTAGGAAAGTGCGATAAGTCGGTCAAAAAGATATTTAGTTTCGCAATATCCGAGCCTGTAAATTAAATTGTGTAACTGCTCATTAATTAATACCCTAACCTACAGGAAAATTAATAATGAGCATAGTGATGAACGAGAAAGAGATGAGGGCCTTGGCAGGACAAC
>JAFLJQ010000224.1 GCA_022712915.1 Gammaproteobacteria bacterium
TTTTATAAAAATGAGCTCTTGAATACTTCGGATAACCCCTAATTTCCCTCTAATATAGAAAAAAATAGCGTTGAGATCCTTTGCGGTTTAGATCTTTAAATGGATTAAATACTTAGCGGGACAGTAGTGATCCCCTTTATAAAAAAAACCGTATTATTTTTAAACAACTTTCGGGGGAACATTGCGATTTTAGGGCGAGTCGATTAATCTGAATTTAAAATGTCGCCTAACGTTAATATTGGCTTAGTGCTTTTATAATATTTTTGTTGCCCTTTTCACTTCAAGAAATAGAGGGTGATCATCAATTATTAAAACTTGCATAAATCTTCCCCACCATATGTCTATTTATAATTATTAGACATCATCTATATTCATTTCATACGTATCTTATTTGGTATCCGGTTATAGATAAAAGAATAACATCAGAAAAACAAGAGGCACATAAGGGTACGCCACAGTGGGTTTTGCTGCGTTAAAAAGATATTCTTTTATTAAACCAACAGCGCCTTGACGTTCATCTTCCCATTGAGAATAAAATTGAAAAGCAGAAATGTTTTCACCGGAGGTATTTTGTAATGCCTGTTCAACAAAAACAATCCTTTTTTCCATGCGCTTTTGAAATGTTTTCCAAATACCATCCTGCAACCACAAAATAAGGATTAACGGCATAGCAAACCATCCATCGACAGGAAAGGCCATAGATAACAGGCAAATCAGAACACTAAAAAGCTTTATAAAAAGAGAAAACCTTTCGTACTTCTCAATATCGCCGTGGAGGATAGCCCATTCATTTTGAAAATTGTTCATTATTTACCTTGTATAGCGCTATTGCTAGTGAGACCAGACATGCACTATACAGATCCGGAACGCATAGTTAACAGTTTTATTTGACAATATTGCCATATGGGTTTTTCAGCATAAACAGATATTAACTGCATGTTATTCGACGTTATACGGCACCTTCTACACCCTGTATTTATCCCATCAATGGTAGCAGAGACATCAACTGCATGAATACCCAGTCCAGGGAAACGGCATGTCTTATTGTTATTTACTCGTTACTTGGTGTCTTTTAAGGTCAGAGTCTCACTTGTCGCTACGTTGAGTCATGTTGTAATCAATATCAGGATGGGTATCTGTGCAGACCGCGATGAAATCTATGACGATGATGAAGATCAAGTGATCTAAGTCTGAAGGATCTCCACGTTTTGATTAAAAATTATAACCGATTCCAAAACTGTAATTATCAAATACTGGTTTCTCCGGATAGCGTTCCTTTGCCATAAATATTGTAAATTTTTTGATAACTTCAAACTCAGAACGAACCCTTACGATATAACCTTCATTGCCATAGCCATATTGTACTTGTAAATACCGACCCAGCCCAAAACCAGTATAGGTATTAGTGGCTGAACGATCATCAAAATGTTGGTATTCAACAGAAAAATTAAACCAAAGCATAACAAGATTGGCGTATACAGATGCACCTTGTTTATTATTCTCTGCGCTGATTCGGCCAATCCCGGCCGTCACGCCCACCAGATGTTCATATTGATCATTTTCGTTAATGACCGATCTTGTTTGCGTAGACCGACCAAAAGGTGCAGCCCATACCATATTGTGCATCACGATAAAAAGCGAAAAATAAATAAGTATCCATGTTTTTTTGAAGCGGCGATGTATGTTCATTCTTGACTCTTGATTTTGTTAATGGCTTCGATTCTTAATTGGGTCAATCTATCAGCCAGTTCTTTACCTTGCAAACCGGCATCGATCAGCGGCTTTACACTAACATTACTGGCCGCGGTCAATGCTGCACGCATAATGCTCGCCTGATCAAAATGTTTATTTTCATAACCTGTACGTCCACGGGAGTCGGCCTCACAGGCCAGTAAAAATTGTTCAAAGCGTTGTGGACGACGAAAGGCATCCAATGACAGCAAGGTCTTTAACAGAGTGCTGGTCTTGAGTTCAGCGGTACGATGATAATGCAAATGATATCGTGTAACCAAAACAGCCAGTTCCTGATAGGCCTTGGGTATTTTTAGTCGCTGACAAAGCGCTTTGACAAGCGGCACACCGCGTTCTTCGTGGGCAATGTGTCGAGGCCATTCATGTTTAGGGGTGATGCCTTTACCAAGGTCGTGTACCAACGCTGCAAAACGAACCATAGGATCAGATGAAAGCTTGCAGGCTTGTTGCAGAACCATAATGGTATGGACTCCGGTATCGATCTCCGGGTGATATTTCTCCGGTTGAGGGACGCCGTACAATCGTTCAATTTCGGGAAAGAGTTTTGCCAGTGCACCACAGGAACGTAACACGTCGATAAAGACCTCTGGCCTCGGCTCGGCCAGTGCCTTCACGGTCTCCTGCCAGACACGCTCGGCGACCAGAGCATCAACCTCACCAGTATCAACCATGCCGCACATCAGTTTAGTGGTTTCTTCCGCCACTCGGAAATTCAAATCGGCAAAACGGGCCGCGAAACGTGCTAGGCGCAGGATACGTACCGGGTCTTCAGCAAAGGCAGGGGAAACATGGCGCAGGATGCGTCGATCCAGATCATGCAGGCCATGACAGGGGTCGATGATCTCACCGATCTCTGTTTCAGCGATAGCGTTAATAGTCAGATCGCGACGCTTGAGATCCTCTGCCAGGGTAACATCAGCACTGGCATGAAATTCAAAACCGGTATAACCGGGGCCTGTTTTGCGCTCGGTTCGAGCAAGGGCATATTCTTCTTTCGTCTCTGGGTGTAAAAAGACAGGAAAGTCTTTGCCAACCTGTTTATACCCTTGTTGCAGCATTTGTTCGACAGTCGCACCCACCACCACCCAGTCCCGATCCCTGATCGATAGACCCAGTAATTTGTCACGTACACAGCCACCCACGAGATAACATTCCATGGGCGCATAATAGCCTGAATAATTCGTGTTTGGCTATCAACGATGGCGCAAGTATTGCTGAGCGTAACGACGATAAATATCAAAATGATCCCGCTGGCTATGACGGGCAAGATAAAGAGGCACAATTTCTTCAATACTACGGGGCTTACTTGCAAAGATCGCTGGAAAGTGTCCCTTACACACACTATCAACCTGCAATGACTGGTAGTTATCAAAGGAAAATGGCTTACCCGGCACATATTCCATGATGTAGGCCTGTAGTTTGGATAGTACAGGCAATAATCCAACAATCTTGCGCTGATAAGAAAAAAAACGCCCAGTGTATTGCACCAGTTGTTTAAGGGTATAAACCCGAGGCCCACATAAATCATAACGTTGGCCAATCGTGCTGGCATTGTGCAAACTATACATGAAGGCTCCAACAACATCGCCCACGTAGACCGGTGCAAACCGGGCTTGGGGGCAGGCAAGTGGCATCACAAAGGGACTGAGCCGAAGTAAATTAAAAAACCGGTTAAAAAAACTGTCCCCTGGCCCAAAGATCACCGAGGGTCGAAAACTGGTTACTTGTAAAGTATCAATGATATGCGCCAGATCCTCAGCCTGCCCCTTGCTCAGCAAATAATGACTTATCTTCTTCTTTGAGTTGGCATTAAGGGCGCTCATGTGCAACAAACGACTAACCTTATTAGCTTCACAAGCCTGTATTATTTTTTGCACCAATTGCACATGAGCCCGTTGAAACCCCTTACCACTGTGGCAAGTCTCATTGAGAATACCAACCAGATTGATAATCACATCCTGACCGGCAAAATATTTTTTCAGCACACTCTCATTATGAATATTGGCCTGGATCAGCTCAACAGTGGGCAACACCAAAAGATCACGATGGCGCTCTCGGTGGCGAGCAAGTACCCGAACGTAATGACCTTCACCAGCTAGTCGACTAACCAGATGCTTGCCAACAAAGCCGGTTCCTCCTAGAACACAGATTTTGTATTTTTTCATAAATTTAATAGTGTGATTTTAGTCGCGTTCTCATAATTGGATACGCTCAAACTTTATTAGGCCATACCAGCCCGATTTAAAAGTCTAGTCGTCACTTGGATAGCATTCCAGTTTATGGGGGCGACACAGTGTAAAATAACAACATATAGAGACAAAAGGAAAAAAACAATGAGTTTTGCGGCAATCAACCCGGTTAACGGACAAACAATTACAAAAATTCCAGCCTGGAATGAAACACAGTTAAATGAAGCACTGCATCAAGTTGCCATTACCACCCCGATTTGGGCGGCGACACCCCTGACTGAGCGTTGCACCCTCACACAAAAGGTCGGCCAGATATTACGCGACAAGCGTGATGAATACGCCAACCTCATTAGCCGAGAAATGGGTAAATTGATCACGGAATCCCGGGCCGAAATTGAAAAATGTGCACTGGCCTGTGACTACTACACCGAATATGGCCCAGCCTTTCTTAAAGATGAATTTATCGAATCCGATGCCAGCAAAAGTTATGTTACCCACCCGCCACTGGGTACGATACTGGCAGTTATGCCCTGGAATTTTCCCTTCTGGCAAGTATTCCGCTTCACCATTCCGGCCCTGGTGGCCGGTAATACAAGTGTGCTCAAACACGCATCCAACGTACCTGAATGTGCCCTGGCCATCGAAAAGGTGTTTCAACTGGCCTGATTTCCCAATAGCGTGTTTCGTAGCCTGATGATCGAGGCCGCCCAAGTACAACAAGTTATTGAAGATCCGCGCATTCATGCCGTAACACTCACCGGCAGTGAACCGGCCGGACGCCAAGTTGCCGCCACTGCTGGTGCTTATCTGAAAAAATTGGTGCTCGAACTGGGTGGCTCCGATGCCTTTATTGTGCTGGATGATGCCGATCTGGATGCCAGCATTAGTACCGCAATAACCTCACGTTTTTCTAATGCAGGGCCAAGCTGCTTTATTATCGTCGACACAATTGCTGAAGATTTTATCAACCGTTTCAAGGCCGCTGTGGAAACCTTACGACCAGGCGATCCACTTGATGAGAAGACCTCTCTCGCCCCCATGGCTCGTATCAATACGAGACGAACTCCATCAGCAAGTCAGTGACAGCCTCTCTGCCGGGGCCATCGCCGTGACTGGATGCAAACCAATTGCCGGACAAGGTGCATTTTATCAAGCCTCCATCATCGATCACCTTGAACCCGGTATGCGCGCCTATGATGAAGAGCTATTTGGTCCGGTTGCCATCATCATCCGCGCCCGCAATGAACAAGATGCCATCCGCATCGCCAACGACTCTCCCTTCGGCCTCGGCGGCAGCGTCTGGACTCGCAATAGTGCTCGTGGTGAACGCATAGCAAGACAAATAGAATCCGGTGCCAGCTTTGTGAATGGGCTAGTAAAAAGTGATCCACGCCTGCCATTTGGCGGTGTTAAAAACTCAGGCTACGGCAGAGATCTATCACATCACGGCATAAAAGAATTTATCAATGCCAAGACAATCTGGGTTAAATGATAAAGCATGCCCATCCCAGAGAAGGGCGAGTTAAACCGGGCACCAACCATCTAACTCTCCTACATTGCCCCCCTTAAAAATCCAACTATAATCCTTAAGACAATACACAGTATGTAAATCCTAACAATAACAATACATGACCATATTACGTCATACTAAATCAGGTGAAAAAGTGCCCACAAACAACACATTTAACAACTTGATAAATGAGATTCTCAAAACCGTAGGCATTACCACTACTGACATTAGCAAACAAAAGGAAAATCTTGAACTGACCGAGGCAGACCTGACCACCTTAAAAGCATTGCAAGCAGCACTACAACCCGCCCATCGTGAATTGATGTTACATTTTTATAAACACCTGTTGGCATTTCCCCAAACCACCCGCTTTTTGAACAATGAACAAGCATTCAACCTTAAAAAACAAAAAAAGACCGAATATTTTACGGCCCTGCTGAGTGGTGAATATAGCTGGGACTACGTTCTCGATAGACTCTGTGCCAGAGTAATTCATCATGAAATTAGCCTGAAACCACACGAATATTTCGGTGCCTACGGCAAATATATGTATACCCTGTTGCCAGGCATATGGGCCGCATCAGAACAGAATGTAACACTCACCATTGCCGGTATCCAGGCACTCCTCAAGGTCGTTTTTCTCGATACCAAGCAGGCTATCGAAACTCAGACCCAAACTGAGCAGCACAAAATCGAATCACTCAAGAACTTTTCTGAAAAGCTCATCTGTAATGTCCCGTCTGGGCTGGTCGTTCTAGACAGCAAACTGATGGTTCTATCCGTTAATCCGTTCATGGATCGCATCATTATCGAAAATTATGCGATCCCAAAGGGTCATTTGATTGATGATTTATTTTCTGATGCCGGATTACGTGACCAGGCCAATCAGGCCCTGACTAATCTGCGTGGCCAGCATGACATTATGATCCCCTGTAAGAATATTCACGATAAGGAACTCTTTTTTAGATTCAGTATTATCCCCATGCTCATCACAGATAACCAGAAACCGCTAATGACCGATGCCAGATTATTAATGATTATTGAAGATATAACTGAACAAGAAACCCTCCACACCCAGACCACTGTGTCTGATCAACGGGTACGCGCCATTATAGACAATGCATCTGATGGAATTATTACCATTGATAAAAACGGCATTGTGGAATCCTATAACGCCGCAGCAGAACGACTATTTCAATACACTGCCAATCAAGTCATTGGCCAGAACGTCAAAATGCTCATGCCGGAGCCCTATAAAAGTCAACACGACAACTACCTGTCACATTGCCATAATTCCGTTGAGCACAGCTATCTGGAACCAGGATGCAAAGAAGTTAAGGGTCAACGAAAAGATGAAACATGTTTCCCAATGGAACTATCCCTCAGCAAAATGACACTAGGCAATGAGCACTATTATATCGGTCTGGTTCGCGACATAACATTACGCAAATACGCTGAAATAGAGATGGCCAAATTTTCTCATGCCATTGAGCAAACGGCGGACAACATCATGATTACGGATAAAAACGGGCTCATTGAATACGTCAATACCAGTTTTGAGGAAACTACCGGATACAAACGTCATGAGGTCATTGGCAAGGCATCGAATATCGTCAAATCCGGAAAAATGGACAAGACATTCTATTTACAACTTTGGGAGGTACTCAAACAGGGCAAAATTTTTCGTAATGTATTTATAAACAAGCGAAAGGATGGCAGCCTCTATTATGAAGAAAAAACCATCAGTCCTATGCGAAACAACAATAGTGATATCACACACTATATTTCATCCGGCAAGGACATTACAGCTCATATGCACACTCATAAACAACTACAACACCTCGCCCACTATGACGTCCTGACCAGCTTGCCAAACCGCTTATTATTTACTGACAGGTTGGCACAAGCCATCAAGAGTGCCAGCCGTTCAACCGGGCATGTTGGTCTAATCTATCTGGATATTGACCGGTTTAAAAATATAAATGACACACTGGGCCATACTACAGGTGATACACTGCTTCGTATCATTGCAGAAAGACTGCGCGATATATTGCGAGACAATGATACAACCGCCCGTTTGAGTGGTGATGAATTTGCAATACTATTAACTGGCATACTCGACATCAACGTCATCCCCAGCATTGCCAATAAAATTCTCTTTGAAATATCCAGGCCAATTGATATCAATGCACATGAATTATTTATCACCGCCAGTCTCGGAATCGCTGTTTACCCAAATGACAGCCATGATCCACAAACTTTGTTAGAGCATGCTGATACGGCCATGCATCATGCCAAACAAAATGGGCGAAACGGCTATCAATTCTATACAGCAAACATGAATATGATGGCAACGGAGCAATTACTTCTAGAGAACCAGTTACATCGGGCATTGGAACGTAATGAATTTGAAGTTCACTTTCAACCACAATATAATATTCGTACGGGTAAGCTATGCGGAATTGAAGCCCTGCTACGCTGGCAACACCCCGTTCATGGATTGCTGCCCCCCGCCAGTTTTATCGGCCTGCTTGAAGACACCGGCCTGATCATTCCCATCGGCGACTGGGTACTTACAACCGCCTGTGTCCATTTCAGCCGCTGGCTGGATAATGGCTTTGATATCCCAAAACTGGCCGTTAATGTCAGCCCACGGCAATTTTCCAATAAAAACTTTGTCCGCCACGTCAATCAAACTTTGCAGGACACTCACCTACCTGCATACAAACTCGAACTGGAAATAACCGAAAGCACACTTATCGAGGAACAAAACACCCATATCAACGCAATACACGACCTGCATAAAAACGGCATAGGCATTGCCATGGATGACTTTGGAACCGGTTATGCATCACTCAGTTATCTGCGTCAATTTCCAATACGTACCCTGAAAATTGACAAATCATTTATCAAACAACTTCCAGATAACCATGATGACTGCGTACTAGCAAGAACAATTATTGCCATGGGGCAAAATCTCAACCTCAATGTCATCGCTGAAGGCGTCGAAAACCATGAACAACTAACATTTCTAAAACAACTCGGTTGTAATTCTGCACAAGGCTATTTATACAGCCCTGCTCTGCCCCATGAGTTATTTACCATGGACTTCATCTACTCGAATATACAATAAACTGTCTGTTGCACCATAAAGGTGATGCCGTATTTTTCACGTTTACAACACACTCGTATAGTCCACACGCTATACTAACAATGTCGCTCTATAAATCATCTATATCTATGATATTCTCATCAGCATGGGCTGCATCAGCAACCATAAATTAAACAGTGTCACGGCCATAATCAACATCAAAACAACCATATTCACCTTCAAGCGTAGCAACACCTGCTGCAAGGCCAATGTAGTTAAGCGCTGTTGCAGAATTCGTACCGCAAACCAAAAGCCCATAATCATCAAGCCCGCCTGCAAAGAAAATAGCATATCTTGTGATATCAGCGGTGACAAATATCGTAATTGAAGCTCATACTGACTCATGGGCAAGGTATTCAAGCCCAGAGGATTCATAAAAACATCGATCAAACCTCTTCCTTCACGTACCAGATAATTCAGGTTGAGGGCCAGGTGATAGGCAAAAGCCAAGGGCAAGAACGGCAAGCCAAGCAAGGCAAACAGGCGTTTGAATTCCAAATCTCGTTCTTTTAAAAGCCATTGCAATAGTTTAATGACCAATGAAAAAACAGCGATGGGTAGAATAATGCTAAGCAACATACCACTAGTGAAACCCCACAGTAATGGGCTAGTGCCACCTATGATGCTTGTCCACTGACTAAGCCATGCCTCCCAACTTGATAACATGGTCATGCCATGAAAACTGGTCAACGTCACCAGGATCAGGATAAACCAGCTTTCATCCCAACTAGGTCGCACATGGTATATCGCCTCTTCACCACTCTTACGTAGCGACCAGTTAATATTCTGGTATGGACAACTTTGAGAACACGCGCCACAACTAGTACAAAAGGTATTTTGTTTACTACGCCCTAGCACAATGTGTGTTGGACAAGGCTCAATATCGTCTGTCCCTTTAAAGCACTCTAAAGTTTTACATTGGGCACAGATATTTGGGTCCACTGGTCGTAATGCCATCGGTGATAGACTGGCGTAAAAGCCGATAGCCCTGCCAACCGAACAAAAATAACGGCAAAACGCCTTACGCTCATAAACAATTTGCGACAACAATGCAAGAAGCACCACCAGTAGAGATAAAATGGCCGTTGCATAAGGATTTCCCGTCAAACCAAAACCTAGTTCCAGCCAGGTCAAAATAATAAACATCCCACTGGCTAACCAGACATTACGTATTGGTTTAGGTACGCGCAGGTTAAGACTGCTGATGGGGCTACCACGACGCCATAAACGCAAACGAACCAACCAGGTAGCCAACACATCCCATGGACACACAGCACACCAGACACTGCCAAAAAAATAGGTCACGATAATTAAACCTGTCCACCACAGAGTCCAGGTCAAGGTCGTGGCCAGATTGCGCTCCGCATAAGAAGAACCAAACAAACCGCTAACAATAACCAACAAAAAGACAGACACAAACACCATTCGAAAAAAGAGCAATGCCCACGGTCGAGTAACCATTCTATGTAAGCTGTTGCCTATCAGAGGAAATGTCTTTAAGGAAATTAAACGAGGTTTATATTTTGGCGGGTTAGTAAATAAACTCCAGAGACCAATCACTAGTAACATTGCAAGAACAAAATAAACCCAGTTATCAGACAGGCCGGGGTGCATCATCATGCCAGTAGATTTTATTTTGAACAGATCAAGACTAAACATAATAATTCAGAACAGTTTGCTAACATATTGTTTAAAATATATCAGATTAATCAGCCACAGCTTGTTGGTTATTCAAACTAGTCAATGCTTGTCAACGGTGTAATTCACCCTCCATATGCTTAATGCATAACAAATCACCATCGTACCAGAATGTATATGCCACCATTTATACTCCAGCGACAAGTGTCTAACAATATTTTTCCAGATAGTGAGAGTGCATTTTTAAGTTTTTATTCAGTTGTCCTTAATTTTCGTATCAAATCCAAAATGCACCTGTTGCACTAACCCACAGACATCCCACAGTTGATTAGTTGCCAACAATAAGGAAGTGATCAAAGTCGACCACGGTAAAATAAAAACCACCGACAAAACTCACTATTCAAGAGTTAAGAGGGAAACGAGATGATCACCATCACACCAACGCAATAAAATAATAACCCGTATATAGCGAGAAATTCAAAAGCTAATGACTAGTTCCGGTTGAGCGGTTAATCTTATTATAGATATTGTATTTGCCAGAAGGTTTTTTCATAGGTAGGCGCTTGATCTCTTTTAAGGTCTTGGCATCATAGACAATAAGCGCACCATCCATATCCCAAACGCTGAGCAGCGCATGCTTACCGTAGCGATCAAATTCCACATGGGCGGCATTTTTACCCGGCATGGGACGGAGGGTCTTGACGATTTCCAGTGTCTTTTTGTCAATCACATGCACCGCATCCTTATTTGGCCCAAAGAAAACATCCACCCAGGCATAGTCTGAATTTTCATGGCTGCGCATAAAGAAACCTGACCCCAGGGTCTTAATCGTTTTAATGGTCTTCCAGGTCTCCATGTCGATAATACTAACCTCGCTTTTCTTCAGGTTAGGTGTCGCCATGACAGTGCGACCTTTGTATTGCCAGGTAATACCCGAACCAAGATGGGGCATACCGGTAAGATCCAGTTTATTCACCACCCGTTTCAGATCCAGATCCACTACCTGCCCCACACCCTGCCGTGAAGATCCCATTAGCAAGGTATATTCCTGATTAAAGAAAAAATCATCGAGGTAATCATTCACCCGGATACGACGTACCGGGAATGGAGGTGGTTTAATCTCATCACCTGAGACTTCGTTGTAATCATGCACCCAACCAGAAAAACCGGACGGTGGAGCATCGGCATAGGATATCTCCCATACTTCGGGGAGATCCTTCAGTGCCGCAATAAAAGTCTCACGCGGTTCCGCCGTATAGACCGCACTCACCCGTGAGGTCTTGCCATCCGCCCCCTTGGTTGGGATCACTTTGAGGGGAAGCAAGGTTTTACTATCCAGCACCACCAGAGAATGGGGCAGATAATTGGCCACCATGATATGACGACCATCACCGGAGACGGCAATATTGCGCGTGTTGATCCCGGCACGAACCTCAAGCACGGTTTTTAGATTATAAATATCAAATTTACTCACCCAACCATCACGCGAGGCAAAGTAGACATAGCGACCATCTGGGGAATATTTGGGACCGCCATGTAATGCAAAGCGGGTCTTGAAACGGTGGATAGGTTCAAATTTATCACCATCCAGTAGAGTCGCATGATGATCACCCAGTTCAACCACAATAAACAGATTCATCATGTCTGCTTTATAAAGCGGCTTGTTACCCAGACTGTCAGGCTTGAAATGAACGATATTAGACTTGCTGATGTCAGCCATATCCCATTTAGGCATGGAGGGTAAGGGGCTATAGATGTAATCAGCAAGCATGCCAACCTGTTGAACCGTGAGCATCTTGGCGTGGGCAGGCATTTGTGTGGCCGGACGTCCGTTTTTAATCACGGCGATAGCACTTTTCTTACTCAAGCGTTTGAGATTTTCCGGTATCAAAGCCGGCCCCATTCCGCCAAGGCGATCCATACCATGACACTGAGCGCAGTGTTTAAGAAAAAGTTGTTGACTCGTATCCGCAGCAAAAATACTTTGTGTAATCAGGAGACTCAGAACAACAAGACCAAATCCTCTCAATAGGCACATTGCTACTCCACTTAACTTACGGTAATGGATTTTAAGCATGACGTGTAAAAGGCGTGACCTGTAAGCGCTCGGCAGATGTTTGAACACCAATTTCATCGTCATCCAGATAACAGGCAGGATCTTCGGCCCAAAAATCTTCGGTTAGCTGATGTGCCCGCACGCGGGTATTACCACCACAGACATCCAGATAAGTACACTGGCCACAGCGTCCCTTGAGTGGCCGGGGTGAGGACTTCAACCCTGCCATAAGCGGATCGCTGGTATCCTGCCATATCTCTGAGAGGGCCCGTTCCCGCACATTACCCAGACTATAGTGCCACCAGAAGGTATCGGGGTGAACCACGCCCAGGTTGTCAATATTAGCAATATTAACACCGGAGGAATTGCCTCCCCACTGCGCCAGTTTCGCACGCATGTGTTCCAGCTTGTCGGGGAAGTGTTTAGCAATCCAGAATAATAAATAGACACCATCGGCATCATTATTACCCGTCACAAATTCTCGATGTCGCCCAGCCTGCACATCCTGCCAGCAGGTATCAAACAATAGATCCATGGCATTACGGGTCATCTGATGAATAACGTCATCTTTACGATTTTTATTACCACGCCCGGCATAATTCAAATGCGACAAATAAAACTTGTCGACCTTTTCCTGCTCCATAATATTCAACAGCGCAGGCAACTCAGTGGCATTGTCCTGAGTAAGCGTAAAGCGCATGCCAATTTTGATGCCATGATCATGGCATAAACGAATGCCCTGCATAGATTCATCAAAGGCACCCTGCTTACGGCGGAACATATCATGGGTCTCACGTACACCATCGATACTAATACCAACGTAGTCGTAATTCACCGCAGCAATGGCATCAATATTTTTGTCTGTAATCAAGGTACCATTGGTTGACAGGCCAACATAAAAACCCATCTCTTTAGCTCGATGTGAGATGTCAAAAATATCAGGCCGTAACAAGGGTTCTCCACCAGAGAGGATCAGTACCGGGACATGAAACTTCTTCAGATCATCCATGACAGTAAAGACTTCATCCGTGTTCAACTCGCCAGGAAAATCCTTGTCTGCCGAAATGGAATAACAGTGCTTACAGGTGAGATTGCAGCGGCGCACCAGATTCCAGATCACCACCGGTCCTGGCGGGTTACGCTTCGACCCTAGTGGAGTTGGGCTGGCAAGTTCCTGCATGTATTGACTGATTCTAAACATGTCCTACTCCTCAGGAGGCTATACGCATTCCGGTCTTTTTCAGGATTCGGGTACTGAATAGCACATCATGACCCCGATCATTATCACCCAGAATATCGGCAATCACATTAACCTGCTGGAGGGCCTCTTCCCTGTTGTGAGCATGAACCATGGCAAACAGATTATAAGCCCATTCCGGTAGATGGCGTGGGCGGTGATAACAATGACTAACAAAGGCCAGAGAACCTATTTTTTGACCCAATTCCTGCACCTTTTCATCAGGCACATCCCATACGGTCATGCCATTAGCCTTGTACCCGAGTTTATAATGGTTTGGCACAGCACCGATTCGCCTTATCACGCCGCTATCTTGCATAGCTTGCATACGTTTCTTTAACTCATCATGCGAGATACCAATTTGTGTTGCCAACTGCAAATAAGGTTTTGCCGTTAAAGGCAAACCGGCCTGGGTTGCGACTATGATCCGCCGATCAATATCATCTACCATTTGTTATTCGACCGGTTTTTTTAGGACAATTTGGCATTCAAGACCTTATTTACTTGTCTTAAGAAACGATAGCGAGCTTACTTACGCATACTTGTACTAACAGCTGCTGGTAAGGCTGAGTACATGCCAGTAAGCTCATTCATACGTTTTAACAGTTGTTCACTGGTCATCGCAATAATAAGCGGTATCAACCTTTTCTCACCACGACCCAAGCCATGTTTAAATAACATCCATTCCACAGCCGCCTCATCGAGTGATTTCTTAATTTCAACCGTGTTTTGAGGGGCCGATTGTAATTCAGAAAGCACGTCATTAAATTCAGTCTTGGTCTGCTTCATTTTAGTCCGAAGAGCAGCATTATCCACACCCCAGGTACGTAACATATAAAGTTTTGCCAACCTCTGTGATAACATACGTTGTCGGCCTGAGACATTCACTAAATGACCCTCTGAACTGCCCGAATGTTTTTCTAGCAACACTACAACCTTATTAGTAGCTTGCAGTAATTTTTCATTCGACTTCAGCAATTTTTTTGCCTCCTTTAGGTTCACTTCCTCCATAATCGTACGCTTAAAAGGTCGCCACAGTTCATCAACCTTTAGCAAGCTAGTGCGTATTTGCCTGGTAGGTGAATAAGCCAGTAATTCCTGTAGCTGCTTATCAAACAATTTAATAGCACTACCAAGTTGCCTTTCTGCCTGGTATGCCTGTACGTCTACCCCAATCATGCAATAGGACTTCAATATACGCTGGGTTAACATGCGTTGCCGGCCGGCCTTATTAATCGCATCTGATATACCCGTTACTTCTGCATAGGACACATCAAGCATTGCCAACATAACAAGTAAAACATTAATTCCAATAAACTTTTTTTTCACTTCCCTGACCTCGATGCCTTATCACAAAGGCATATATTTATTCACGAGTTAATTCAAACAAAAAATTTTAATTTAATATAAAATTCTTGCAGCTTGGGCATATTATATAACGGATAGCCCGTCTGTTGTGTAATTTTATTATTTATGCCATCAACTTGTTCAGGGGTTTCTGTTGCTAACACAAACCACATATTAAATTCATGATCACGCTGATAATTATGAGCAACTTCCGCAAAACTATTGACTATGTCTACCACTCGATCAAAATCATGTTGAGGGATTTTCATTGCTACCAGGCTAAACGCCCCGCCTAATTTTTCAGCATGATACATAGGGCCAAAACGTGTAAGGGTTTTCTCTTGCAGCATTATATCCAGTCGCTGCAAAAGAGTGGTTTCATCCGTACCTAATTCAACCGCCACATCGGCGTAAGGACGATCACTTATTGGGAAACCGTCCTGCAAACGGTTGATAATGTCTTTATCCAGCTTATCCACGTAATACAACTCCAGCTAACCGGTATCACCATCTGGCTTCAAACGGTGATAACGTGCACCACGCTGTTTAAAACGGCGTTTGCTAAAAAGTACATCATGAGAAACATTATCCAGTTTGCAACGCTCAATCAATGTTTCAATATTGTGATGCACTTCACCTTTATCCTGACCATGTATCATACAAAATAAATTATACGGCCAAATAGGAAGTCGCCGGGGGCGTTGATAACACAAGGTTACAAAGTCAAACTGCCCCATACTTGAACCCAATTTAGAGACACGCTCATCCGGGATATCCCACACCACCATCGCATTGGCACGATAACCGAGCTCATGATGTTTCACCACCACGCCCATACGCTTGATCACTTTACCCTGTAACATACGTTGCAAGCGCTGAATGACTTCATCTTCATCCATAGCAATACGGGCACCAATCTCTGCATAGGGTCTAGAACACAGTGGCAGGCCCGACTGAATTGCCGCAACTAAAGCTTGATCCTGTGCATCAAGCAGGCCGGTCAATTGTTTTGTCTTAGACAAGGCTTTAACCTTCACGTCCATTTAAGCTCAAACCCCAAATCTATATGATAGTCATGTAACATTGGCAAAAAGAGAACAGGGCAAGCAGTGCATTTTTCCATATCGAGCAAAACATTTTGCAGATGGGCATCATCTTCAGCCGTTACAACAAACCAGAGATTATAATGATGCTCCCGTTCGTAGTTGTGATTGACTTCATCATAGGCACTAATGATCTGTGCTACTCGATCCAGATCATCTTCAGGCACGGCCATGGCGGCTAACATACTTGCACCAACACTATTTGCCCTGAATACAGCACCTATCCGGCTGATAAACCCATCATCTTGCAGTGTTGCCAGCAAGCTCAGCACTTCGACTTCACTTATCCCCAATTGCTCACCGATATCCTTATAGGGTGTCGGTGATATCGGAAAACCATGCTGAAAATCATTCAATAAACGACGCTTCAGTGGGTCATCAAGTAATACGTCAGTATTGTGTCCGTGCATCTACCTTTACTCTTAAAAATTAGACCAAACCGGTCAAAGACCTATACGATGGGCGCGAGCTGCAAAAAATATACCGCTGGGCTTGTCCGCAGACAAACGGCTAATTTCCTTAAAGGTTCGAGTATCATAGACCTTGATGAGATCCTCATCCCGCACTGAAACCCAAACGTGTTCGCCCCGCGGGGTAAATTCCATGTGCAACACGGCCTTACCGGGTTTAAGCGTCTTCACCACTTTCAACTGTTCGGTATCAATCACCTGAACAGTATCATTATTTGGAAAAGCGAAGTTGACCCATACGTGGCGACCATCGGGTTGTGCCATGGCAAACACTGGTTGGCCATAAACTTTGATGCGACCTCGTTGTTTCCAGTTATTACGATTTACCGCCAGCACTTCATTATGACCGATGGCCGGTAAAAATGCGTGTTCCCCAGCCACGGCCCAACCCTCCAAATGAGGCATTTTGTAAACAGGTAATTTTTTTTCACCACGACCATAGCCACTGAGTATGCGTTTTGGTTGCTTATCTATATTCCAAAGATCCAACAAACTGAGGCCATCTTCACCAAATAAGCCAGCTATATAGTAACGGCCATCCTCCGTAATCAGCGCGTCATAAGGTTGAGTGCCAATATTTTTGAATTTTTTGACCTTCGGCATTGTCGGCTGTTTAAGATCAGCAACCCATATTTCACCCGCGTCATACAGGCTAAAGACAAACATCTGCCCTGGTGCATCGACCAAACCCACAACCTTGGAACGTTCACCCAGCTTACCGTAAGTCGCGGGAATATCCGCCACCAACTCAAGGGTATCGGCTTTAAATACTTTTACACCACCGGGGGAATAATTCGATACTGCGATAAGTTTGCCATCCTGTGAAATAGCACCGCCAATACTATTCCCAGCCTGAATCACCCGTTTAACCAATTTACCTTCAAGAATATCAATTTTACTCAGACCACCATCACGGCCAAAGACATAGGCATAACGTTCATCACGCGAATAAACAATCGAGGCATGAGACAAGTCACCAAGACCTGTAATCTGTTGCAGGCGAGTACGTCCCGTTGTTTCAACAATCTGCACACTGCCGCTGGCCCGCTCAATGACGACCCCAAGATCACCGGTTCCGCGCAGACTGGTACATCCGGTCAAGGTGATTAAACAGACTATCAAGCAGAAAAAATGAGGCAGAGTATATTTATAAGACATCGGATTGACCTTGAAGCAATACATCCAGCAACCAGTTTGCCTCCTCAGTTGTCAGAAATGTTTTCCAGGGCGGCATCGGTGTACCCGGACGCCCCTCCAGAATAGTCGCCAATAACATTTGCCGTGGTTTTTTCATTAAAACATCCTCTGTTAATGCTGGCCCGAGACCACCTTTCAGACTCATGCCATGACATGAGCCACAATCATGTTTTAACAGATGACGTAACTCAAGCTGTCGCGTTAATGAAATATCAGCCATGCTGTAACATGGTGCTGCTACCAGTACTAACAAGGCAAGCAATAAAAAATTATGCATTTGCCCCTTGCTCTTTATGTAGACGACTATTTTGTTCCTCATAGCTGCTAACAAACCAATCAAGTCTGCCAGCCAGTGAAACAACTCGTCCGATCACAATCATGACCGGTGCCTTCATTTTGTACTGCAAGACCTGATCAGGTAGATGGTGCAACGTTGCAATACAACGCCGTTGCTGCATAGTCGTACCATTTTCAATGACTGCCGCAGGCGTTTCGGGAGAAAGCCCAGCCTCAATCAGCTTATGACAAATCTGTTCCAGATTGGCCAGGCCCATGTAGACTACAATCGTCCGATCCGGATCCGCAAGCCTTTGCCAATCAAGTTCAAGAGGTTCATTTTCCAGACAATGACCAGTTATGATATGCACACCACGGGACATGCCCCTGTGTGTTAGTGGAATTCCAGCATACGCCGTACATGCCACTGCTGCGGTGATGCCCGGTACAACTTCAAAAGCAATACCCCGCTCAGCCAAATAGATGGCTTCTTCACTGCCTCGCCCAAATACAAATGGGTCGCCGCCTTTTAATCGCACAATCGTCCTGTCTTTTCCGGTGCCAAGAGCAGCCAACAATTTGTTAATCTCATCCTGCGGCACAGGATGCCTGCCCGATTCCTTGCCAACGTATATCCGTGAAATACCATGTGGTATGTGTTCAATAATTTCGTCGGACACCAAACGATCATAAACAATTACATCGGCAGTTTGTAGTAACCGGTGGGCCTTGATCGTCAATAAATCCGGATCGCCCGGGCCAGTCCCAACCAGATAAATTTTTGCTTGCATAGCCATCGCCATTCTCTAAAATGCTGCGCCACCAACTCAGTGGTTCCAATCCCCAAACCACCACGACCCTGACAAGTCATTATCAGGCCCTAGGTTTTCACTAATCCTTGATTTAGGTCAAGTATGGTTAGCGTAATGGTAAAGATCAAGCACGAGAATATAAAGCTGAAGTAGCACGACAAACCGCAATTCACCTTTAGAATCAGTCAAATAGACCAATTACAGAAATTATAAAGATGTACTACCTTTCATTGCAAAAGCAATGCTAAACTTTGATATCATTTGTATCAGGCTAGCCTGAATCACAAATTATTTATGACGCTTCGTGCGGACTAATTGCACGATTACCCGGTTTGCATTTGACTGTACTACTAAAGAAGGATCAATCCCATGAATAAACAATTTAGCATGTTCGGCATTGCACTACTCATACTAATAGTGCTCACCTCCGTAATACTGGGCCTGGCAGCAGGTCCCACTAATCCACTGACCTGGCTTCTGGTTGCCTTTCTGATCTCTATCCCATTTATACACAAAAAGATGGCGAAACGAACTTATATAGAATGGGAAGATAGCTACAGTGTCGGTCTCAACTCAATTGACCTGCAACACAAAAAACTTATTAACCTGATCAACCAGCTACAAACAGCCGTGGATTACTCCACAGGCGAGGAATTTGAACGGGAGGCACTAAATGACGTACTTGATTATACCAAAACCCATTTCACCCACGAAGAAGGACTTTTGGAACAGCACGGCTACCCCGAACTTGAACCTCATAAGGCTGAACATCTACGGATGATAAAGTACATTGAGGTCACTATTGCCAAATATGAAAAAGATCCTGACAGTAGCATCAATAACGCACTTGATTTCCTCAAACAATGGTTGATCAATCACATCAATGGGACTGACAAACAGTACAGCAGTTTTATGCTTGAAAAAGGTGCCCAATAAAATATAAGGCTCCCTCTAATTTAGAGGGAGCCCATCAAGCATAATTAATGTCTACATACCAACCGCAACAAAGAATAATTTTCCGACCAACACAAACAGGTACCACCACGGCAAATCCTGTCTCAAGTAAAAATATATCTTTGCAACACCTTAACAGACCTTGCTAATCAACCACGTGCACAACGCCTGTCATTTCATTATGTGGCCCACAACGGTAAGGAAACACACCAACCGATTTAAAGCGGCGCTCATAAAACTCCTCAGGGAAAAAATAGTCCGCCTCAGGCTCTCCTAGGTTTTCAAACCAGACACTATGGTACTGGATTTTTTCCCTGTTCTCCCATCGCACCAGTCCGCCCTTTTTAACCGTTACTTCCTGTGGTTGGAACTCCATCTTCTGGATCACAACGATAACCGGCTCGGCGGCCAGAGCGTTCCCCACCAGAGTGGGAAACAACAAGGGCGCAAGAAGATACAGGACTCGAATGTTTTTCAATGTTGTCTTCCTTAATATCAATTGTTATCTATTTCTTGATAGCATTGATCTCCGCTTCATCATTATCAAATCCGAGCTTGTAACCAAGCGAGACATGGTGATAGCGGGTATCACTATAATCATCATGTATAGCAAAGCCAATATTGTACACTTGGTCAAGCGCCATACTCACATCGCCAGCCTTATTTGACTTTAATTTACGTTTCATATCAATCACCCACTGGCCATTTTTCTTATGACTAGTAAATGTTGCCCCCTGACCACCTTTCATCACCCGGTCAGCGAGGATATAACCATCGTCTACCGTACCGGTGCCGCTCGAATACCGCACAAGATCCATAAAGTGGCCTGCCTTAAATTCAGCGTCAATCTCAGCTTGTGACTTACGTTTATCCCAACCTCCCTGCTTCTTACCATTTTTCCCCTTAATCTCAATCTCAGTACGGCTTTCAGTAATATATTTTGTTACTTTTTTACCCTCGGGTTCCAATGGCATGCTCTTGGCGTCGATATGACACGTCCCCCAACAACCAGCCTGCCCAGCATACTGAACGTCATCCGTTGCCAGCATAAATGCCAACTTAATTGGATTCTTTGGATCCATCTTACCACCCTTCACGCCAGGGACAGGCGCATGCTTACTCTCCGGCCATACAAAGCGCATATAAAGATGACTGCCATCATGGGTTGCACTAATCGTCACCGGAATGCTACCGCGCTTACCCGGAATTGGATTGGATTCAAGCTTCTCACCCGAAACAATCAGCTGGCCAATATCGACCGCTTCTTCATCGTGGCAGTCAAAACAACGGTCGCCAGCCTTAACGGGCCGTGCCCCACCATGATCCCTGCCACGCATAACCCATTCCATAGAAGATTGTCCTGGGTAGAAGAATACGACCTTACGACTGGGTACTTTAGCCCAGTCGTCAACTGCTCCACTGCTGGCTGGTGCGGCAGTGGCAGTGGCAGTGGCAACCTTAGCAACAGGAGCTGCAGTGGCCGTTGTAGTGGGCGCATCATCACTTTGATTTGTCTTATCATGATCTGATCTAGATGCGACAACTTTACCACCATTATCCACAAAGGCCTGCCACTGCGGGGGTAATGGCTCGATTAACAAAGGATCAGGTAGCATGAGCTCATCCATGTCCTCTTCACTCAACTGGTCATGTACTTTTGTATGAGCAATCCCCTTGTGGCAGTCAATACAGGTATTGCCCTTCAACATCGCATTCAGATGCTGCTTACGCGCCCGAGGTTTCTGATTCTCCGGGTTCATGGTTTTAAAATCATGACAATTGCGACACTCACGGGAATTTGTCGCCTTCATTGTTCTCCAGACGTTGCTCGCTAACTTGAGTCGCTTGGCGTCAAATTTTTCTGGTGTGTCAATACTGCCCAGTAACATGTGAAGCACTTCATTGGATGCCTGAACCTTGCGTACCACCTTATGTACCCACGTTTTTGGAACGTGACAATCAGCACATTCGGCACGCACACCAGAACTGTTCGTATAGTGAACTGTCTCTACATATTCTTTGTAGACATTATCTTTCATCTCGTGACAAGCGATACAGAAATTCGTCGTATTCGTGACTTCCATAGCGGTATTAAATCCGCCCCAGAAAATCACACCTACAATCATGAAAAAAAGTGCCGCACCAATAGTGGTCCCCAATAGCGCCTTACGTGAAAACAAACTAAAATTTGTGTTTGATTTAGCCATTATTTTATACTCACCATGATTAAATTACCGATCGCATAAGGACTGTCTTAGCGTCAACCCTGATGCCATTGTTATCTAAATTAAGTTATCTATTAAATTTTTTAGATAAAGAAAGGGCGGACACAATTAATCGTGTCCGCCCATTCACTACTTGTAACAAAACATCCGATTACCGTATCAAGTTACGTGGTTTATACGGTTATAGACGTTGAACTTACCCGTTGGCGCATAGAGACCTTTGATGCGAGTCTTCTCTTTGAGAGTCTTGGCATCAAATACAACAATCGCACCATTGGCTTTCAAGCTATCTGAACGATTCCAGATAGAAACCCAGACTTCAGAGCCGTCTTTATTGAATTCCATATGGACTGCTGCATAGCCTTTTTTCTTAGTCAGGCGGATAGTTTTGACAATCTTGCGGGTTTTCTTATCAATAACTTTGATCGACTGCTGAACTTCAGGCTCGGGGTGTAAAGTCTGATCGACCCAGACATAGTCAGACTCGGGATGGGTGCGAATAAAGACGCCAGGGCCATCTGTTTCAACTTCATAACAAATTTTCCAGGCATTATCTTCATTATCTTCAGGATCATTACCCCAGGCAGTCATCTTACCAACACCCAGATGTGGGGTGCCGCCAACCGGGCCACACTCAGGATCAATCCAGTTAGCACCAGGGCCAGGATGAGGTTTCTTGTCTGTATCGATCATGGCGACGCGTTTCTCGGCCACAGTATCGACAACCACCATCTTGTTAGAGGCATTCGCCGCAATCTGGAAGTAACGACCGGTTGGATCAAAGAAACCATCGTGTAAAAATTTGGCTGTATCCATCTGGACGATTTTCAGATTATCGATATCCGAGTAATCTACCTGCCACATTTGACCCAGCTCTTTCGCTGCAACGATCCAGGACGTTTTAAGTGGTGTGTCGTAGATAGCGGCAACACGTGATTCGTTGACATATTCACCATCAACATTCACACCACGGGTAGAAACTACCTTGATCGGTGTCATGGTCGCAGCGTCAACGATAACGAAGTGAGGCGGCCAGTAACCACCACCAATGACGTATTTTCCATCACCCGACACAGCAACATCACGCGCATCATAGGCGACCTGCACTTCGGCAACTCTCATCTTGTCAGGCGTCTGCCACAGATCGATCTTGGTCAGCTTGCCATCACGACCCATGGTGTACCAAAAACGTCCATGGGTTTCTGCGTCGAGTACCTTGTTATGCTCGTTAGACTTAAGCACGTGTACAGCATACCCGGTGGGTATATGGGCAATAATCTCATGAGTATCGCCATCGATCACGGCAACCTTACCAACATCACGTTCGATGACCAGGAAGAAATTCTCCCAGTTACGACCATGTAGTGGTTTTGTTGGGTAGTCTCCAGGCTGAACAAAAGTCTTCATGCGCTTTTTCATGAGGGCCATTGACATTTCAGGTGGAATCGGTGGCTCATGCTGAATGTACCTCGCCATAAGCGCTATCTCTTTTTTCGTCAAGATATCGTTATAGTTATTCATCCCGCCTTCAGTCCCCAACGTAATAATACGCGTCAGACGTTTTGTGCCTTTCTTAATTGTATCTTTGGGCATCAGGCTCTTACCTGTTGCACCCTTACGCAGCACACCATGACAACCAGCGCAATGCTGAAAATATGTCTTCTTGGAACTCTCGAATTCGGCGGATGTTAACTTCGGCGCTTTCTTAGCCGCATGTACCGCCCCCCCGAAACTCATACCGACTGCAAATGTTATTGCAATCAACCCTATTAACGTTTTTTTCATTTTTGTAATCTCCTAATCAAAAGATAATTCGCTTATACTTATGGTACTTACACACACCTTGATACGCATGCTGAACATGAATCTTCGACTGTTAATGAAATTACGGCCATATCAGCGTTCGCGCCTTGACTTAAGTCAAGAATTGACCGTCAAATATCAAGGTAATTAACCTTATGGCTAAATTACTTTTATGCTCAATAAAAATCCCATCCCCCCATTGTAATGACACGATACAAACTGATTCCACCAAGGCTCAAGCAGATCTGTATCTAATGTATTGAATTAAAATAACAATTAAATGTGTGACTTATTGTACTGTTATTTACCCGTAACGCTAAAACTTAGACTAGCAGATACTTTGCCGGAATCTAGACTCAATCAATGAAATAGCATGGATAACAAAACTAACAATTCAACGACATGATCGTATTAATACCTTAAGCATGTTTATGCCACACACTATAACGTGCGGCAAAATACTAAGGCGCTAATAAATTGATAATAACGTTCAATTACATATATGCTACCCGCCCTAAATTAAGTCTAACAATCAAACTTATTGCAAGGCTAAACGCATACTGAGGTACTCTACTGTCCAGATAGACGGATTAACGGCAAAAAAATGTCCCCTTGATCTAAAACAGACCAATAGGCTAAGGTATCGGGTAATAAAATGGGTTGGAATAACAGACAACAACTAACTATAGGTGAGGAATTAAATGGAGATTCTCTGGTTTACTCTGGTAAGTGTCGGGATTTACATGGTTTCGAATGGCGTTCTAGATCGTATCGAACGCAGGCGCGGTCGTCCCCTGGAAAACCGCAGTGTGATATTTTTTGTTATTTTTCTGGTTCTTGCTCTGAGTAGCTTTGAATTGATCCAATATTTTAGCCAACCCAACGGCGCGAATTAATGGGCAGTTGCGCTACTAACAGTGGTTACGGCCCCGTGACATAATCTGCAATACAATCCAGATAAACAGGAAACCACCGATGATCGAAATCAGGCCACCCAGACCCATCAAGCCCATGGCCACCACTTCCTGTAGACTATCTAGCCCCTGTGCCTCACCAGCCACCTTACGCTGCACACCATAACCACCGGACCAAACCAGCCCAAAGATGTGCAACATCTGTCCAGCCCCGTATACATAGGGTTGAATCCGGGCCAAACGTGGTTTTGGTGCCACATAGCCTAGAGAAGGTAACAGAACATAGGTCAGGCCCATCAGCGCCAGAGTCACCCCCACAATGGAGCCATGATAGTGGGCCGGAATAATGACATTACTCCCCTGAATCATGAAACCAATACCGCCTCCAATACCGAACAAAACCATTGACGCAATCAATGCTGCTCGAAACGGACCCTGCTCAGGCTTGCATTTTTCACTGCGCAGCAACCCATGCAAGATGGCCAAACCCAACGGTAACGTTGCGAGGCTACCACCATATTTCATCAGCCAGGTAAACAGACTAATATGCTCTGCTGAAAGCACCGGATAGGAAAAATAAATAATCGGTGTGAAAAATATCGTGAAAAGACCAAAAGCGAACATAACCACCACCACCCGCGGGGTAACCGGCAGATTTACCTCACTCGCACTTGCCAGCCATAACCAGGCAACCAGCATTAACAAGGTATAGGTGAACTGCAGCATATGACCTCCACCCCAGAACAACAATTCATAATATCCCTGACCAGTAAGGCTATCTCCAATCATCCACCAGGACCAGACAAACCCCATAATGGCCATGGCAGTAGCAACTGTTGAGGTATTCAAACCAAAGCGCAAAGCCCCTTCAGACGAGATACGCTGACCCACCCGAGGTATGGCCGTCATACTGCGCCATACCAACAAGACAATTCCAGCGGCAAAACTTAATAAACCAACGAAGAACAATTCAGTTTGCAGTACCGGGATGTAATTACTCATCAAGGGACGGCCATCACCGGTAAAGGGTGTGATTGCAATAATGACCGTACCCGCTATTGCCAGTCCCAGCGCAGCCCAACCAAGACGCATAAAACGCCCGGTGGAATTCAAACTCCACAATACTCCGCCAAAGGCCAGGAACCACACCAGCACAGAAAGATCGACATGCACAACCAGCGCCGTATGGAAAAAATCCAGCCACGGAATGATAGACGAAATAAAGGGTGCGCGAGACAACACCAGTAGCAAAGAAAAAAAACCTGAAACTAGTAAAGCAATTACACCCAGCCACAACCAGCCACTGGCCAATCGACACTGGCCCTCTGCCGGAATCGGCAGCTTATACACATCACTCATTTGTTGACCTTTGCTTTGTTTCTGTAAATTATTTGAATTATATTAGCGAAAAATAAAACCGCCCGCTTCTGATTCGAAGTCTATTACAAAAACCTGCCCGGGTGCGAGACTTACATCCATCTGTTTAACATAATTGTAGTCCGCCAATTTTTCATGATCCTTCATGCGGACCACAAGATGATGTTTTCCAATTGGCACCGTCAAGCGCTCATAGATGCTAGCGATGCCATCCCGCTGAATACCCGATGGTCGCACACTATTGCTAAAAATCAACTTGCCATCCACTTCCAGATCCAGCTGTATCGATGACCGCTCCCTTGGGCAAATTTCACTAACACGCATGTTGGGGGAAAGCTTGGCCAATTCATCTGCACTACGTTTGCTGCATTTCCCTTTTATCTGCCCTGAATGACTAATACTAATCTTAATCAACGCATTGTCGTGCGAAAAGTGTTCATAGGGTGGTGAATTTGAAAAGGTCATCAATATTACAGCAAACAGGGCAAAAAATATGATTTGCCCTATATGTGCAAATATGCGATTCATTGTTGGATTAGACATATATGTTTAACCCTCAACCCAGTTGGCGATGCAAACGAGCATCTTCCGACTTAAAATGTAGAGTGAACCAGCTAACCAGAGCCTTTACCAACTTTTCAGCACTGGCATATCCTGACGCCTCATGGTCATCCATTATTTCACGCAATTCATCCAGCAATTTATCGTGATCAAGCTTATGTTCCTGATAACGGTCATAACGGTGATTACGCATAATTTTCTCTTCTAGCGCAAAGTGAGCCGAGATTCTGGCAAATAACTCACCCATCAATTTATCTTTAACAATGCCGGACTTACCGCCAAGTGCCTGACATATTTCATTTAGCAGAATAATCAATTCCCGATGTTCATGATCAATTGACTCCACACCAATACAAAAATCATCGCTCCATAACAACTGCGTCATAGATCACCCCTTAACTCTTCACCATCTACATCACCATCTGAAACGCGATTTTTTTTAACTCGATTGGGACCGAGAATCTTCAATTTTTCTTGAAAGGCCGTTAATTCTTTTCTTAGCTGCTTGATATGTCCTGCCCCATACCAGAGTCTGGACAATCGTTCTCGTGACACACGTTGTCTCAGGCCGGGATCTCTCTGATTAGTCAGACGTTGCTCAGTCCAATCAATACCAAAGCGATGATGACAATTACCATCACGACAACCGGTCAACACAACCCCGTCGGCATAATTACGAGAGATAAGAAAATCAATAAACGACGGAGGTAAAAATCCAATACAGGGCAATGACATCACGGCCACACTGTCTGACTTCAAGGAATTTAATTCATCACCATGATCACAACCAAACACAAATACCTTGTTCTCGCCACTTAATGCCTCTGCCGCATTAATTGTACGTTCACGCAATTCAGAAATAGCGAAGTCCGCCAATTCGATACCCGCCACATGGGCACCCTGACGCCGAAAGGGGGTCGCTGTTGGACAAGCCCCGACACAAATGCCACAACCTACACACTGATCCGGGTCGACCACGGCCTCTTTCTCATAAGGCAAACCATCCGTGCGTGCTTGCATAACCACTGCACCATAAGGACAGTCAACAAAACAGCGCTCACAGCCATTGCAATTTTCCAACTCAACCTCAGCGACTGAAATTCGTTTCGGCCTGACGACCAGAGGCAACAACATCAGTGCAAATGATCCCCCCCCCAACAATAACCACACCGAGCCATATGACCAGCTATCCATCAGCGGATAAACACCCAGATAAAACCAATCCAGATCAACAACGGTCACCACCTTATCAAGGTTGGCGGGATCCATGCTGATGGCCGGTTTAATAAGGGAAAGCACCACCATGGCCAACAGAACGCGCCAAGCCAAACCACCCACAGGGTTGCTCTTTGGTTGGCTGATACGCTGGATATGAATCCACATAACCAACAAAAAGACGAGTGGAATACCGATATGCAAAAATGACAGTAGGGAAAAAAAGCGATCACTCAGGTGGGCTTCATTAAGAAAGTTACGCGCCATAGCCATGTTGAAAATGGGCAACCAGTCCAGCCATTCTGACGTCAGCACCGCAACAAACTGGGCCAGTTCATCCCACACCAGCCAGTAGCCACCAACTCCCGAGGCATACATTAGCCACAACAAAAAGACGCCGGAGACCCACGAAAACCAGCGCACACCGTTAAATCGCCCCCGACAAAACTCCCTCAGTAGGTGCACAACAACAACCAGCACCATTGCATCGGACGCATAGCGGTGCAGACTGCGCATCACGCCCCCCAGATACCACTGCTCATGCGTAAGACGTTCAACCGAATTATAAGCTTCGGTAACACTGGTCTCAAAAAAGATATAGAGATAAACACCACTAGCGGCCACGATCCAATAGAAGAAGAACGCGAGTCCACCCAGTTGATAGAAGGGGTTCAATTTCGGGCCAAAAAAACGATCAGCCAGCTCTTCAAATACCCGAAACAACCTAGTACCTACTTTTTGTATAACTACCAGCAACGTCTTACCTACTTTTAATTTAAGAATAATTTGAAATCTCAAATTACCACAGTATTACACTCAAGTAACTTGACCTATGTCAAGCCTCCTGTTGCCGGTATCGACGCCACTCACGCATGAGTACATAAAAGACAAAACCCATGCATGTCAGACCAATAAGGGAACCCATGATAATGGAATAATCGACAAAATAACGGTCATTGGCCGGATCGTACACGGTGCAAAATAAACGAATCTTGTCTCCAATATGACCAATCAGCGATCCCTTTCGGGGTTGGCCATCCAATAGCTGCTTGAGAGGCTCAACCAACAAAGGGGTTGAAAAGTCCATATCATAGACCTGCCGATATACCTTGCCCTGACCATCAACAACCGAGGCCTGGATCAGGTGATCAAACCCTTTCGGTGAGACACGAAATTGAAACCCAAGATCTTTCGCCAATCCACTAATGGTTTTTTCATCGGCACTCAAAAATTGCCAGTTGTCACTATTAACACTCTGTTGTGCAGCAAACACCCGCATAGCATCCACAGTATCATTAGTTGTATCAAAACCAATGGTCAGTACATTAAAACTTTTGTCACCCAAGGCCTGCCTGGCCTTGTCCACCACATCGGAGAGGTGACGAGTAACCGTAGGACAAATATGATAACAACTGGTATAGATTAAACTGATGACCAAAGGACGACCCTGAAACGAGGCAAGCTGTACTTGTTGCCCATAGGTATTGGTAAACACATAGTCACCAACTACCTTGCCTATTGCAGCCTGACTATAGGCCAGGATGGCCTTTTGATCAGGTTCAGGAGACGTATCAGCCGCCTGTACGACGGATAATACGAACTGCATTAATGCTAAGACAAAAAGTATAACTAACTTCATACCATTCAAACTACATGAATATCCAGCATAGATCCAATCAAGACCAGAGTAAGTTGAATCAGGGATGCAAAGAAATTCCCCATAGCCTTTTTACGTGTAGGTTCCTGCACCAGCTGGATATTTTTGTAAATAAAATATATGCCTCCAACAAAAGCACAGGCCAGATAAAACCAACCCAGGCCCCAGTCAAAAAATGCCGGTAATAACGAAACGGCAACCAGCAAAATTGTATTTGCAAGAATAATCCATGCCGCTTTTTGATCACCTACTACAACAGGTAACATAGGTACTTTGGCTTCGGCATAGTCTTTATGCAAGGCTATAGCCAGACTCCAGAAGTGTGGAGGTGTCCAGAGGAACAGAACCACAGCCAAAATGATGGCCGAAGAACTCATCCCGGGATCCGCCGCTGCCGCGCCAGCAAGCACCGCAAAACTGCCCGCCAATCCGCCAATCACAATATTCCAGGCACTACGCCGCTTGAGCCACATGGTATAAATCACACCATATGTAAAAGCACCCATGAAGGCATGAAAGGCGACCATAGAATTAAACCACCAGTTTGCCACCACGACAGATAACATCAACAAAAGAGCAATGCTCCATAACCATATCTGACCGGCTTTAAAAGAACCCGTCACGAAGGGGCGACTACGTGT
Source organism: Gammaproteobacteria bacterium (assembly GCA_022712915.1). Classification (GTDB taxonomy): domain Bacteria; phylum Pseudomonadota; class Gammaproteobacteria; order UBA6429; family Thiohalophilaceae; genus JAHEDB01. Next base: position 30,086 of record JAFLJQ010000224.1, read on the forward strand.
TCGCACCATCCGGGCATCCAGATCGCGCTCAATATATTGGTTGAAAGCACCAGCACTGGCGGATGACATCAAAACGACCAGGCCGAGCAAAAGAATTTCTAAGGGATGTAAGCTACCACCCGGTGTGACCGCATAACCGGCCACTGCTGTAATAGCGATCAATAAACCAATTCTCAGTTTAAAGACATTAACAAGTTGTGAAAACATGACAGGCCTCAGTTTTTTTGGCAAATTAACATAATTATAAATTAAAAAAGTTGGCGGATATTCATATATCCGCCAACCGTATTGCCTCTAGCTTAGACCCCAAGTCTGGGACAAATATTTCCAGTTTATAAAGTAGTACAACACAAACACCGCCAGGAATACCAGAGCCAGAACCAACGTACCCGGAATAGAGATCTTGCCGATACCAATGCCATCATAATTATCAACAGGCTCAGCAATCATAGGCGTAGCTGACTTCTCATTTTCACCCAGGCGTTTACCGAGGAAGATGGAACTCACTATCACCAGAACAAAGATGCCGCCACCGACAACGGACATCACGACCGACATACCACCAAGTCCCATCAAGGTATAGGCTGCTGCGGGGAAATCATAAGCCATCGCCGTACCAGAGAAACCCATGTCCCAGTGACGACGAGGAACACCAAGAGTGCCCGCGCCCATCAGGAATAGAGCCACACCCGTCATACCAATACCAAACACGTATGGCTGTATTTTGGCCAACCCTGTCATCATGAGTTTACGACGAAACAGGATAGGTACCAACCAGTAGGTTAGCGCCATAAACGCCAACGTTGTACCTGCCGCGACAGTCGCATGGAAATGACCAGGGACATAGATGGTGTTGTGGATGATCAGGTTGATCTGTTCAGTTCCCATTACCACGCCAGAGATACCGCCAACAAAACCAAAAATAATCAATGACAGAAACATTCCGGAGAAGGTCGGGTTACCCCAGGGAGCCTTACGTAACCATTCAAATATACCTTTATTGTAACCACGTTTGCGTTGCGCCGCTTCAATAGAACCAGGCACTGTCAGACCGTGAATCATACTGGCCATAACCGCCAGGTACATGGCATAACTGGTGTTGAATATTTTCCACTCAGCACCGACACCAGGATCAACCAGAATATGGTGAACAGAGGCCAACTGCAGGAACAGAATATACAACAGGAAGGCTGCACGACTGACCTTTTCTGACAAGGGTTTCGCACCAAAGACCACACCGGCAATCGCATACCAAACCGCAACGTGAGCGGCAACATTGATTTGCTGTGACGAATGACCAAAGGCCCACCAAATGACACGATACATGAGCGGATCGATCTTACTGATGTAACCGATTGACCAGAGGTACGTCGGGATCAGAATGATCGCGCCAGAGGCAATGGTGAAAATCGCGATAATACAGGCCACCAACGCACCGTACGTTACCAGCGGCAATGAACCATCACCATAGGTATTATCTTCCTTCGCGATAACCAATGTACCGAGAAAAACAAAACAACCTATCAAGGCACCGACTGCAAACAGAATCAGACCCAAATAGAAGCTCGGCTCTGCTGCCATAGGCACATAAGATGTCATCATTACACTGGAGCGACCTTGCAGCACAGTGAGGTTATTCATCACGGCACCGACCAACATCAGCCCAAAACCAACCCATGCTATGCGTGGTGTGGCCAGCCGACTTCGCAACAACGTTGACGAGGTAAAATACAACAAAGCAATCTCAAAGAAAATGAGCCAAAAAATCAACACGTTAATACCGTGTGATGTTAATACCATGTAAAAAGCATCCGCTGGAAGCAAGTGAACTGCCGGCCAGCGTGTCAACCCGACTAAAAGACCAAAAATACCGCCAAACATCAGAAATACTACAGCCACCACGGCATTGACCTTCATCAACAGTTCAGCTGGTCGATGAAATAGTAGCCCTGTGTCTGGACAAGTACGAAATTCATTATTATTAGACATGTCCGTCTCCCTTAATCTTTAACGTAGATCTTGCCCACCATTCGATGGTGACCAATTCCACAATATTCATTACAAAAAATCGAATAATCTCCCGATTTATTTGGTGTCACAGTGATCACCATGTCATAGCCCGGCAAAACCTGAGTATTGATATTGACCGGTTGCAGGGAAAAACCATGCTGCCAGTCCATGGACGATAGATGTAAACGATAACTCTGGCCTTTTTTCAATTCCAGGATTGGCCACCAATCCCATAGTCGAGCGATAAGATAAACATCGCTGCCCACAGGCGGAGCAACCACGGGGATATCTCTATCGGTTTCTTTGCGCACGGTATATTTATCTACCATAGCCTGGGTTTTATTCTGAAAAAATGTAGGTGTGACGCGATAAGCCTCATTGGACAGGTTCTGTTTACCAACCACATGCCAGTAAGGCATCATAAAGGTCATAATCAAACCCCAGACAACGCAGAGGCCGATCCAAATCAGTTCAACACTTTCAATCGGTTCATTCCACCAGATTTTTTCCGAGGGGGGTGAAAGACTGCTCATAGTTGCTACTCCGTATCAGTATTATTTTAAATTATTGTGCAATCGGAATGGTCACGATTTCCATGATTCCCCACATAATATAAAACACGGTGGGAATAACAACGCCCAAAAATAGCAACAAAAAGGGATTGTCGAGAATGCGTTGCATAACGGGAATACTTTCTTTTTCATTGTTCATATTTGCCTCCAGCAGACAGGTGTTGATTTTGTTTTGAAATTATTAAATGTGCAGCAATTCCCCCTGCCCTCACGACAGAGAATGGTCTAAATCTTAAATGCATCTGTAAGGTGCGACTTCAGCATATTCATCAAGATAAATACTTGACTTAAATCAAGGGGGTCTCATGCCCACTCAAACCTAGCTTAAATTTATGATATTAATGATAGAATGCTTGTAGCCATAATCAACTATGATAAAAATATTTCTCAGCTATATTAAGCTATCCTTATATTGCAAAAAATTTATCTTTAAAACTAATGATGTGTACGTACATAACAAAAATAGCGGATGAAGCTAATGCAAAGCCAAACCAAGACAAAGTCCAGTAATAGCCTTTTTATTTCACTTGTTTCTCTTTCTTTACTGTTGACACTAATAACGGTTGTTCTCAGTGCCTATATTCGCTTGTCCGTTAATGGACTGGGTTGTGATAATTGGCCAGACTGTTATGGCAAGGTCAACCTATCTGTTCAGCATCAAGGCATCGATGTCTTGACCAACACGGGCAAAACAATGCAGCATAGCGGCATACGTACCTTGCATCGTCTGGTAGCCAGTGTATTAGGTATCTTTGTTGTAATGATTGCCATCATGGCTTTACGCCGGCGAGGTGTCCCTGATAATACGGGAGCCACTGTACCAATACTGATATTGGCTATAACAATTTTTCTGTCATGGCTGGGGTACGCCACACCCACCCCCTTACTACCCGCCGTCACACTAGGTAATCTACTCGGTGGCATGGCAATGCTAGGCTTGCTGTGGTGGCTCAGCCAGCGCATAGCCGTCCAAAATTCCGCGCAACAAATACACAGTTACCACCTTAAACCGAGCATCATCGTGGGTCTTGTTCTGCTATGCGGACAAATTGGGTTGGGTGCCTGGAACAGTGCTTTTTTTGCCGGACCGGCCTGTCCAGAGCTAGGCTCCTGCTCAGGGGCTGAGTGGTCCACATCAGCCATCAATATTTTCACAGCATTAAGCATCGACAACCAGGGTAAAGTCATCAATGCTGGCACAGCCGAAACAATTCATCTGATACACCGCCTGGGGGCCATTGTCACCGCAATCTATCTGCTATGGCTTGGATTCAAGATCATTGCCTGCAAAGACAAATTACGCACAACCGCTATCACCCTACTCAGCTTACTTGGTTTACAGCTCTCGCTTGGTCTGTTATCCATCCCCATGCAACTACCACTTCTAATGGTCACGGCACATAATGCCATTGCGGCCATTTTATTATTGACCATGATAAATCTCTATCACCTTTTGAGCCCGCCATCGAGGGGAGCAGCACCTTCCAGGGTTTAGTTTTTTCACTACTGAACAATAAACTGGCGCAAGCCTTTAACATTGTGCACAGCAATATCCTGCCTTGAAACTGAGATAATGCCATCTTTAATCAAACGTGACAGGATTCGGGAAAAGGTCTCCGGCTGAATTGAAAGCCTTGAGGCAATCACACTCTTCTGGGTAATGAGGTGGATATCCGGCCGTTCGGTTGCCCCATCGGGTATCTGCTCCAGCAGGTAATTAACAAGCCGGTAAGTTGCGTTCTGCAAGGCCAGACTATTAATCTCACTGATACGAGAATGCAAACGCTGACTCATGGTAGTCATTAAACGGAAACAGCTATCGTTTGACTCTTTGAGAATATTGCGAAAAACCCGCATATCAAAACTATAGAGTTCACTTGCAAGAATGGCCTCTACACTGACCGGATACTGATGCTGCTCCATAAACATAATGGCCTCAGCAAATGTTTGACCTGGCTGAATAATCTCAAATATTTTCTCATAGCCCTCAGCCGAAACCTGAAATAATTTAACCTGACCGGAACACAAAAAATAAAACCGCTCAGCATGTTCACCGCGCTCAAATAGCCTCTCATGAGTAGTCAGGCTAACACGGTAAGCCGACTTAATCACCTCATCTAGTTGTTCATCATCCAGCGATTCGAACAAATAGATACGTCGTATTTCATCTTTAGTAGGCAAATTATTCTGCATTTTTTTAGCTCCGCTAACCAACCGGATATGTAACTCTCTATTGTAATACCTTAACTCTGACAAGCTTAGTATTTATACTTGATCTAGATCAAGTAGTGAAGCCTTTTGATAGTATTTACGATGGAATCGATTATAAGCAACATTCTGTCCGGCCTCCTGAATACCATACATATGCAGCAAAAATTCATCGTTAATGACAAATTAAACATATACAGTCTGCTTTTTAAATATTAAGCAAATCATAATGGCGTTAAACACACGGGCCCCTTATATTCATGTTGTTTAGTAACTATTCAGCATGAATTCACCACTCCGAAGTACTCACCTGGCAAATTCAGGTAGTTTTCCCTCAAATAGCAGAGCCATAGCCTGACTTGAAGACACCCCTTGTTTACGACAA
>JAFLJQ010000100.1 GCA_022712915.1 Gammaproteobacteria bacterium
TCTACCATTAATTTTGCATAGTCCAATTTCTGTTCAGGGCTGAAACTGACTCTCGCTTTTCGTGTCTTCGTCATAAGTACTCCACTAGTTTTTAGGTTTATTAAGCTATAATACCTTCCAACTTTATTAGACCACTATAGACATATTTCCAAAGATCATGGGCGGGCTTATCTTTATATTTATCATCCTTCCTCATTATATCATCCCCCTGTTTAGCAAAAAACACAGAGAAAATTTTATTGAGCGTATAACAAAACATAACGATGACGAGAACGAATCACATAAAAAATCATTTTATAGAATGCTATCTTCAAAAATGAACCTTCTTAATCCCATTGGTTTATTGCTATGTGCAATTTACTTATTAACCATGCTAGCTTCATATATTTCAGTTGAAACAAAATACCAATACTACACCATAAACAAAGGCAAGGAAGTTGTGCTACGAGTTTATGGCAAAAATGTAGTTACTGCGTTATTTGACAGAGATAAAAAGTTGATCAAAAGAGCCATTCGCGTGCGCCCCCTATCTACTTTTGATAGATTTATCTTAAGGAAAGAAAACATCGGCCCCCTCAAGCTTGAGCCGCGAGAAGAGGGCAAGACTAAAAGTAAAGAGGTGAAACAATGAAAGCCGCAATCTACGCCAGAAAATCAAACGATGACAATGACAAGTCAGATGATAACAAGTCGGTCACCCGTCAAATCAAACATGCCAAGGCTTACGCAAAATCCAAAGGTTGGACGGTGGATGAAGAACACATCTACGTGGACGATGGCATCAGCGGCGCTGAATATCAGAATCGTCCCGGCCTGATTAATTTGCTTGCCCATGTAAAGGAATTTGATTTTTTAGTGATGTCCGAGTCTGCCCGCTTTGGCCGTGACATGCTGAGGAATGCGACCTACTTGAGCAATGTTCTTGATAGTGATGTGCGTGTGTTTTACTACCTTACCAACGATGAAGAACTGGCAGGCACCCCTGAGCAAAAAATGATGATGCTATTCAAAGGCTATGCGTCCGATGTTGAAAGACAAAAGGCAAGCCACCGCAGCCGAGACAAAGCAAAGCAGCAATTTGATAATGGTAAGGTCACTGGCGGGCGTGTTTATGGATATGATAATTGCTGGGTGTTTAAGGATGGGCATAAAGAAATTGCCCCTGTTGGTGCCGAAAAACCCTCTGACGTATCGCATGCCATCTATGCCATTAATGAAGAGCATGCAAATATAATCTGTAGTATTTACAAAATGTATTGTGACGGGTTTGGTATTACCCGCATTGCTAAAACATTAAATGGCGATCCCAAGTATCAGGATTTGAGCCTAAAATATTTTAATGGTCAGAGCCCCAATGCCCCGGCCCATGGCACCAAGAAAGGTGTAAGCTCTTGGCCGCCCTCCTCCATCCGCAAAATTCTAAATAATGAGCGTTACATCGGCCAAATTCCTTGGGGGTTGCATCGCAAAGAATACAAGCACGGCACCAAGGTCCGCACCAAGCAAGAGAACCCACAACAAAAATTTGATGAAAATCTAGTTATCATAAAACCAGCGCTATGGGATAAAACCCAGAAACGTCTCAAAGCCGTCAGAGGAACTTACGTAAGAGATAACAATGGCAACCTATGGGGTCGGCCTGATACTGGTCGTGAGTCTAGGTACTTGCTTACAGGCTTTGCCCGTTGCGGTTGTTGTAAGTCGAGTATGACCGCCTCCTATTTTAAAAGCGGGAACAAGAAGGTATATCACTACATATGCGGCCACTATAAAAAACGTGGTTCAACCGTATGTAGTAATAACGTAAAACCCAAGATGGGTGAACTGGATGACATTGTGCTGAGCAATATTGAACAGACAATCCTCACACCCGATAACGTTATGTATGTTGTAAAACAGGCGGCACACAAAATAAAAGAACAACAGCAGGCCAACCCCAACAAACCGAAACAGCTACAAAAAGAAATTACCAAGCTGAAATTGGAAGTGGAACGGTTTATGGCAGTCATTGCCACAGGTAATGCACCAGACAGCATCTTGCAGCAAATTACAGAACGTGAATCCCGCATTAGCCTATTAGAAGCTGAACTAGTTAAATATTCAGCACCCACTGATTTTAGTGAGCTAGATAATAAGAGACTTGAAAAGGAGCTATCTGGGAGGCTGAGCCGTTTTAGAGAGTTGATATATAGTGATGTTCCCAAAGCGCGGCAAGCATTTCGGAAATTACTGAATGGTTCTATAGTGATAACACCAGAGCCGGACGGCTACAGCGTGAGTGGTGAAACTAGGCTGGGTGCATTACTACACCCAGCAACTAGCGCCTGTATGGCGTCCCCAAGGGGGTTCGAACCCCTGTTACCGCCGTGAAAGGGCGGTGTCCTAGGCCTCTAGACGATGGGGACGGAAATTTTTACTTCCGTTCTAATCCAAATCTGGTCGGTTGTCATCCTTGCTTGAGCCCGATAACTGAGTCATAACAGTACCCAGTAGTAGTACAACAAATCCTATCGGGACAATACCCAGCCAGTTAATGGCATGTCCATCAGCATCCAGCCACATGGCTCCAAATCCAACCAGCATGCCCGCTGTAATCAGGATAATTCCAAGGTAAACTGCAACTAGACCAACCTGATACATCTCGCATTTCCTATCATAACAAAAACCGGCTTAAGGTTCCTATATGTTTTGGTGGAGCTAGGCGGGATCGAACCGCCGACCTCTTGCATGCCATGCAAGCGCTCTCCCAGCTGAGCTATAGCCCCTGAAACAGGACGCGCAATTTACGACAGAGAGGATTATATGTCAATAACAAGGCATCATAAATTGCGAATATTAATGACTTTGTTTTTATAGCACACAAACAAAGCTACATATTCTGTTCATATTCCTACCCACTCCCATTCCTGACCAAAAAATATAAATGCTAGCAATAACACTTGCTTGCTATGAATTATGTTCTTGTTCGAGCTTAGCCCAGGTGTCCCGCAGAGTGACGGTGCGGTTAAAAATCAACCGTTCGTGGCTATTCAATACGCTATCCAGACAAAAATAACCCTCCCGCTCAAACTGATAAGTCACACCTACCCGCACCTCGGCCAAATCAGGTTCGACATAGCAATTTGTGAGGGTTCGCTGGGAATCGGGGTTGATGTGGTCTTTGTAGTCCTTGCCGTCTTTGGTGGCATCCGGGGTGGGATGGCTGAAGAGGCGATCACAGAGCCTGATTTCGGCCTCCAGGGCATGAGGTGCAGAGACCCAATGAATTACCCCTTTGACCTTACGCCCCTCAGGATTAGCTCCCAGGGTGGCTGCATCGTGACTGCAATGTAATTCAATAACCTCGCCCTTTTCATCCTTGATGATCTCATCACAACGGATCACGTAAGCTCCCCGAAGGCGTACCTCACCATTGGCAATCAAGCGTTTGAACTTCTTGTTAGGCGGAACCTCTTCGAAGTCATGTCGGTCGATATAGATCTCACGACTAAAAGGGATCTGCCGTTTCCCCATAGACCCATCCTGAGGGTGATTCGCCATGCTCAGTTGTTCTATCTTATCTTCAGGGTAATCGGTTATCACCACTTTTAAGGGGTGCAGTACGGCCATACGGCGCGGTGCATGGATATTTAAATCGGTGCGGATACAATCTTCCAGCACGCCCATTTCAATCAAGTTGTCTGATTTAGTCACGCCAATACGTTCACAGAACTCACGAATCGATGCAGCGGTAAAACCACGACGACGCAGACCGGCGATGGTTGGCATACGTGGGTCGTCCCAACCCTCGACCAGCCCTTCACTGACCAGTTCGGTCAGCTTGCGTTTGCTCATCACGGTGTATTGCAGATTGAGGCGTGAAAATTCAATCTGCCGAGGATGACAAGAGATGCTAACATTATCTAGGATCCAGTCGTATAAAGGGCGATGATCCTCAAATTCTAGGGTACAAAGGGAATGGGTGATCCCTTCCAGGGCATCAGAAATGGGATGAGTAAAGTCGTACATGGGGTAGATACACCAGGCCTCACCGGTCTGGTGGTGTATCACACCATGGCGAATGCGATACAGGGTTGGGTCGCGCAGGTTGATATTGGCTGAGGCCATATCGATCTTGGCACGTACCACTTTCATGCCGTCCCCAAACTCCCCGGCCTTCATGCGGGCAAACAGATCGAGGTTTTCTTCCACGCTACGTGTGCGATAGGGACTGTCCCTACCTGGCTCTTTAAGCGTACCGCGATAAGTACGTATTTCATCGGCATTTAGATCACAGACATAGGCCTTGCCTGCTTTGAACAGTTCCACGGCAAAATCATGTAACTGTTCAAAATAATTGGAGGCATAATAAAGCCTGTCATCCCAATCAAAACCCAGCCATTTCACATCATCCTGGATCGCCTCAACGTACTCGATATTTTCCTTATGCGGATTGGTATCGTCAAAGCGCAGATTACATATGCCCTGATAGTCCGCTGCAATACCGAAGTTCAGCACAATGGATTTGGCATGACCGATATGCAAATAGCCATTGGGTTCCGGCGGAAAACGTGTCACCAGCCTGCCACCATTCTTATTGGCCTTGATGTCTTCTTCGACGATCTGGCGAATAAAATTAGTTGGCTTGTGTTTCTGTTCCTGAGTCATAAATATAAAAACGCCTTGAAATAATAAACGGTGTTAATCAGTTGCACGTTGTTGAATGTAGCCCAGCGCCTTGTCGATACGTTCCAGACTAGCCTCTTTGCCGGTGAGGTAGACGGTTAGATCCAGATCGCCGGAAGGTACACCCCCGGTAATCGCGAAACGTAGCGGCATCCCAACCTTACCCATTTTCACGCCCAGTTCATCGGCCACACCGTGAATGATGGCGTGAATGTTCTCGCGTGACCAGTCTTCAAGACTGGCTAGTTTCTCTCTAACTTTATTCAGAGGTTTTACAGCGACAAGCCGTAATTGCTTTTTGGCCCCGGCTTCACCGTATTCCACCTCATCCCGGTAGAAAATGGCGCAGATATCGGCCAGTTCAAGCAGGGATTTGGCCCGCTCCGCCTGCATGGCAACCACCTGTACCAGCGGAGGCCATTTGGCAGGGTCAATATTTAATTTACCCATATGCGAACTTAACAAATGAGCCACTCGGGCCGGATCATCGGATTTAATATAGTTCTGATTCAGCCAAAGAAGCTTTTCGGTATTAAAAGATGAGGGTGCCTTGTTGACATTCTCAATATCAAATAGCTCAATCATCTCATCGAGGGAAAATATTTCCTGGTCACCGTGGGACCACCCCAGGCGTACCAAATAATTCAACAGAGCCTCGGGCAGATAACCATCATCACGGTACTGCATGACCCCCACCGCGCCGTGGCGTTTGGACAATCTCGCACCATCGTCACCGAGAATCATGGGCACATGGCTATAGCGAGGTGCTTGCTTGCCCATGGCCTTGAGGATATTGATCTGTCGCGGGGTGTTATTCAAATGATCGTCACCGCGAATCACATGGGTAATGTCCATATCGAGATCATCCACCACGACGGTGAGGTTGTAAGTCGGAGAGCCGTCTGTGCGACGGATGATCAGATCATCCAGTTCACTGTTTTGAAAGGCCACCTTGCCGCGAACCATGTCGTCAAAAACCACCACACCGTCCTGAGGATTCATAAAACGAATGACATGAGGCGCATCAGGATCAACGTGCTGGCCCCGGCACTGACCATCATAGCGAGGCTTTTGCTTATTGGCCATTTGTGCTTCACGTAGTTTTTCCAGGCGTTCCTTCGGGCAATTGCAACGGTAGGCCTTGCCCGCGTCCAGAAACTGTTCAATCACCTCGTTATAGCGGTCAAACCGGTGTGTCTGATAAAACGGCCCTTCATCGTATTCCAGCCCCAGCCAGGTCATGCCCTCAAGAATGGCATTAACGGACTCGGTGGTCGAGCGTTCCAGATCGGTGTCTTCTATACGCAAGATAAACTTGCCACCGTGCTTACGAGCATAGAGCCAGGAAAATAACGCAGTGCGAGCACCACCTACATGCAGAAAGCCCGTCGGGCTGGGAGCAAATCGAGTTCGGATAGTCATCAGGGGATTGAATTCATTGCCATTTATGGAAACAGAGCATTGTACTCATCCATTGAAAAAAAAACAGCATCTAGTTAGGAAAATGGCTAGATCTCCACTCCGACCCATTTTTCGATTTCGATGACAAGAGCCAAATTGGGCGGCGCAGAATCAAAGCATGAGAGTGAAAAAAGCCACGTTGTGACTATCATCGTAGCAATAGCATCATTAATAGTGATACAATTATTTTGCTTGGCAAAAGCAAGAAAAATTTCATACTTATTTACTATGCTACTATGCGCATAAACAGATAATAGAGGTTAGCATGATCTTAAAGCGTAACATTGGGGGCATAGACAGAGCACTTCGGGTCAGCTTCAGTTTACTGATGCTTTATTTTGGCTTTAGTGATAACACCATCATTACCGATCAGATGGCCGGTGTTATCATTGGTATAATCGGTCTGGCAAGTCTCTTAGTTGCTGTGGTAGGAATCTGCCCCCTCTACACAGTCATTAAACTTAATACCCTTGACTCGACAGATAAATCTTAATTCAATTTGCAGGCATAACCCATCTCCTTACGCGGCCAACTACTTGTTTATTTTACGTCGATCATTTTGATCGCCATGCTGACCTTTGGGCTGATTGCCTACGAAATAGCTCATGACTCTGCCATCGAAAAAGAAAAGCACCTGCTAAAAGGTATCGTCAAAGTGGAAAGTTCTTACTTGGCTAGCCATTTTAAAAGAACTCCTTCACTGGATAATCTGCAAACATACCTCTCAAACGGTGTGAACAGTGACCACCTTTCTCTATTGCTTAATAACAATGGCCCGCTTCTCATCCCGGCCCTGATGGACATAGAAAATCATCATCAAACATTTCCACTCAAAAAGATCCTCACAGAAAAAACCCCTGACGGCCAAGTTAGTATTGATGGCAAACTGTATCTTTGGGTAAAACTACCTATTTCTGGCAGCCCTTATGATTTAATTCATATCTTTCGCAGTAGTTACCAAATTAGCACCCCCTTTAGCAGTCTCGCTGCGCGGCTAGTCGCAGTAGGTATCTTTATTCTCTGGGTTGCCGTGTGGGTGGCACTAATCATATCTACGGCAGTAACTCGCCGCCTGAAAGCACAAAATGATGCATTGGAACATCAGGCTCTGCATGACAGCCTCACTGATTTACCTAACCGCACCTTGTTACACAACCGCCTTGAATATGCCATCAAGTCAGCAAAACGTGATAAACATCAGGTCGCCCTGATTATGATGGATCTGGATCGTTTCAAAGAAATTAATGACACTCTGGGTCATCACATCGGCGATCTATTATTACAACAAGTAGGCATTCGTCTGACTAAAAACTTGAAAAAAACAGATACCATTTCACGCTTTGGTGGTGATGAATTCGCCATACTATTACCCAAAGCAGAATTATCCCATGCTAGGCTAGTGGCGAATAGAATTATCAAGGCTTTACACGCGCCATTTCAACTGGAAGACTCTTCAATAGAAATTGATGCCAGCTTTGGGGTTGCCCTCTACCCACAGCATGCTAATGATTGCACAACCCTGATCCTGCGCGCAGATGTCGCTATGCATCTGGCCAAAAGCACTGATAATGAATTTGCAATATATGATCAAGACAAAGATCCACATAGTCTGGCAAGATTGACCCTGACGGGAGACTTGCGTCATGCAACTGAACATAATGAAATGGTTTTATATTACCAACCAAAGGTAGATATCAAAACCGGTTTTATTCTAGGTGTTGAGGCCCTAATGCGATGGCAACACCCACAACTCGGTCAGATAAAACCCGATGAATTTATCCCACTTGCGGAGCAAACAGGCATGATCAAGTCTCTGACCTTATGGTCTCTGCGTGCCGCCGTAAAACAATGTGCACTTTTACATCAGGCCAATTATCCCATCACAGTATCAGTTAACCTGTCCGCCAGTATCCTCCAGGATCTACAGGTGCCCTCTCAGGTCATGGCCATTCTTAACAGGCATAATCTTCCTCCTCGCTATCTGGAGCTAGAGATCACTGAAACCACCATTATGAAAGATCCACAACAGGCACTTGATATCCTGACCCGCCTTAATCATTTAGGCGTACGGCTCTCAATTGATGACTTCGGCACGGGCTACACATGCCTGTCTTACCTCAAACAATTGCCAGTTGATGAAATAAAAATTGATAAATCATTTGTTGTAAATATGCTTAACGATGAAAATGACGCAATGATTGTACGCTCTATCGTCGATCTTGCTCATAATATGGGACACAAAGTCACAGCAGAAGGCGTAGAAACACTCGCAATACTGGCTTCACTTAAAGAGCAACAATGCGATAAGGCTCAGGGCTTTTATTTTTCGCCGCCAATCCCATATGATGAACTTGAGCAATTATTAGCAAGTTCAATGTACGGGGCGACAAAAAACATAGCCACGATGCTACGCCCGGTGAACTGATAATTAGGCTTAGGTTTGCATCCGCAGTAAACAATCATACTGAACCCGCTTTACAAGCACAGCCAGTGCTGTTGCTCTAATACCATTTACTTAAGCTTGCCCTTTTGGCTGGTGCTTTTACCAATGAATGCTATATTTAGCCAAAAAAGGAATCATTGTGCTCGGCCAGATCAGCAAACTTATCAAGGCTTTCAATTCTGATGTCGCCCCGGAGCAAATCAGTCTGGGCATAGCCTTTGCCATGTTCCTTGGCTTTACCCCATTGTGGAGTTTGCATAACCTGCTGGTTATCGTTCTGGTGATGATCCTGCGCGTCAACGGAGCGGCCTTCATGGCCGGTATTGGCCTATTCGCGCTCTTAGGCTATTTATTAGATCCATTTTTCCATCAACTTGGTTATTTTCTTCTTAATCTGGAACCACTGCATGGCTTGTGGGTGATGCTCTATAACTCAACTCTGTGGCGTATTGAGAATTTTAGCAACACCATTGTCATGGGCAGTGTGGTGTTCTCAATTGTGTTTTTTGTTCCTGTTTATCTGGGCAGCATCTGGTTCATAAACAAATACCGAGACCACATAATGGCCTGGATCAACAAACTCAAACTAACCCGACTCCTGAAGGTCCAAAACTGGGCGGATAAGATCAGTTCATTTATAAAATAAGCAGAAACATGATGAAAAAGTGGGTTCGCTGGAAAGGACTAATTGGATTTGCCGTTACGGTAGTCTTACTCATGTTATTTTTCATTCTATTCATTGATTCCATTATCAAAAGCAGCATCGAATATACTGGTACCCGCATGGCCGGTGCCAAAGTCGAGCTGGACAATGCCGAATTTCACTTTTCCCCACTGGGTATGCAAATAAATCGCCTGCAAATCACTAACCCAGACTTACCAATGCAAAACATTATTGATATCAAAAATATTCACTTTAATCTGGATGGCTTGAACTTGCTACGACGCAAAGTTCTAATTAATGAAATGCAGGTAGACGGCATCCGACTAAATACCGCACGTAAAATAAGCGGTGCAATCAAACAAGAAAATAAATCACGGGCCCCGGCAAAAATCACAAAATCCGATGAAGGAAAGGACTTCAAATTACCGAACATCAACATTCCCAATGCAGATCAAATTCTTGCAAGAGAAGAAATTAAAACTGCCAAACTGGCAACCCTATATAAATCGAATATCAAGGCCAGTCAGGACAACTGGAATAAGATTAAGCAGGACATACCGGGAGAGAAAAAAATCAATGATTATCAGCAACGCATTGATAAAATAAAACAGGCCGATACAAAAGATATACAGCAACTCTCTGCTACTATAAAGGAACTCAAGTCTATCAAGAAAGAGATCAAGGCAGATATTATTTTTGTAGAAACATCCAAGAATAAAATCAATGGTGATATTAATAAACTTGATCGTGATCTGAAAGTACTTAAAAACTCCCCACAGGAAGAATTTTCCCGGCTAAGCGACAAATACTCGGCAAATACCTCAAACATAGGCAATGTCAGTCATCTATTATTTGGCCATGAGGCAAAAAAATATACTGAACTGGCCATGGGCTGGTACAAAAAAATTGAACCCTGGCTTGCCTATGTCGACTTCTCTGGCAGTAACACACCAACAGTAGACCGTCGCAAAGGTATAGATGTTAAATTCAGGGAAGACAAACCAACGCCGGACTTTTTTATCAAACTCATCCGCGCCACAGTTGAAATAGAACAAGGCAATTTTAGTGGTGAGATCAAGAACATCACTAATGAACAAAACATTACTCACAAACCCATCACATTACACTTTACTGGCGCAAAGATGCAGGGCCTTGACTCAATTTTATTAACTGGTACGTTTAATCACATCAACCCTGGCAAGGCCATAGATCAGCTAAACTACAGTATGATAAATTATGAATTAAACAAGTACCGTTTAATCAACAATGATGACATGACAATCTATCTTGATAAAGCAAAATCTGACATCACACTTGTTGCACAACGCAAGAACAATAAAATCCATGCCGATTTCAAGTCCCATATTCATTCTATAAAATATAACAATCAGGCTAGCGGCAATGAGTTGTCGATGATGTTCCTATCATCCCTCAATAAAACACGTAATTTTAATATCTATGGGGATTTACGTGGTACTTTTGACCATTACACGACAAAAGTCAGTTCTGATCTGGACAATCGTCTAAAAGACAATATGAAACATCACATGAATCAAAAAATGGTCGCGTTCAGAAAAACCTTAAAAGACAAAATATCTTTGCAAGCACGTCAGCCAATTCAGGATGCTGAAGGTAAATTCAACAACCTCAACTCTGGTATAAAAAATGACATTGCCATTCGCAAGGCCCGATTCAACCAACAATTAAACACAACGCAAGCAGACATCGAACAAAAAGAACAACAAATCAAGGCCAAATCAGACGTAAAAAAACAACAGTTAAAAAACAAAGCAAAAGATAAACTAAAAAATCTATTCAAATAATCTGACAACGCTATTCTATACTGCAGCCTTAATTTAACGCCATGCCGATTTTTTTTGTTTGTTTTTTTTATTTAATTTTGATGCCACAGACACATTGGTGATTTTTCGTTTTTTGTTCGGCTTTTGATGTCCCAGTTCTTTTTCCATATCACGGATGGCCTGCTCAATTTGTTTTCCTCCCAGGACATGCACATCTTCTACATAACCAAGCAGTAGTAATCTATCAAATAGCAGGTTAATACGACGAGGAATACCACCAGTCCACTCCTGCACGAAGTCAAATACAACTGGGCGTATTTCCGGATCATTATCCCAACCAGCCTCATTCAAACGGGTCATAACATACTTTTCAGTTTCAGCCCGGGTCAGTGGTTCAATATTGTAGGATGCAATAATACGCTGGCGGAGATGTTCAAATTTAGGCATCATCAGCGTATCGCGTAATTCAATCTGGCCGACCAGAAAAATCTGTACTGCCGCCTTACCCCCTTCCTCAATATTGGTCAGGATACGCATCTCTTCCAGGGCCTCATCGGTCAGTGTCTGAGCCTCATCAATTACGAGTAATACCCGAATATTTTTTGATTTTCTCTTCCGTAAGTAATCTTCCAGGGCCTTAAAAAGGCCAATCCGACTCTTACCCTCTATTGGGATGTCAAGAGAAGCACAGACCAGTTCGAGGATACTCTCAGCATCCAGATTGGCGGCAGCGATGCGAGTGACTTCGACCTTCCGAGCCTTCACCTCCTTACTGAGACGTTGAATTAGTGTGGTTTTACCATGACCCACTCCACCAGTAATCACCACAAATCCCTCGCCCTGCTCAATTCCATACAAGAGATAGGCCAAGGCCTTTTCCTGACACAGACTCGGGAAGAAAAACCGCATATCCGGTGTTAACTTGAAGGGTCGGGCTATTAAATTATAAAATTTTAAATACATAGGTCTGTCTTTTTCTGATTAGAATACCCTTGGTAAACCACACAGATTCTCCCCTCACGCACCTCATTGATGTATCGACTCCAACCAGTAAAGCATTAATATTTTCCTTTATTTTACATTGTCAAAGCACGAACAAAAATTTATTCAATATATTTATAAAATGTAATAAAAAACCATTTTTCCTGTATAAGATAGTCGTACAACCATTTACTATAGTTCAAAGTAATAATGAAACTTTAAACATTCGTCTGGAGCAAGCACCATGCAATTAGCTATGATCGGTTTGGGGAAAATGGGGGCCAACATGACGCGACGGCTCTGCCGGGGTGGTATCGAGGTAATCGGATATAACCGTTCAAGTGCGATCATTGAACAACTGGTGAAGGAAGAGGGCATGAAACCGGCCTCATCCCTTGCCGATGCCATTCAGCAACTATCTACACCCAGGATCATCTGGCTGATGTTGCCAAGTGGCGATCCCACGGAAACAGCCATTAACGATATCATCAAACTGCTAGACCCCAATGATGTAGTCATTGATGGTGGTAATTCAAATTACCATGATACGCAGCGTCGAGGTCAGTTGTTGCAAAAACATAACATAGGCTTTATTGATGCCGGTACTTCAGGCGGTGTCTGGGGACTGGAGAATGGTTACTGTCTGATGGTTGGTGGTGAGAAACAATATGTCCACCTAATCGAACCAACCCTGAAGGTTTTAGCTCCAGCTGCCGATCGTGGCTGGGCCCATGTTGGCCCCGTTGGTGCGGGGCACTTTAGTAAAATGATCCATAATGGCATTGAATACGGCATGATGCAGGCCTATGCAGAAGGATTTTCCCTATTAAAAGGTAAGCCTGAGTTTGATCTCGATCTGGCACAGCTTTCTGAATTATGGCGTCACGGTTCAGTGGTGCAGAGTTGGTTACTGGACTTAATGGCAGATTTCCTAAAAGGTGATCAGCAATTGGAAAATATACAACCCTTTGTTGCCGATTCGGGTGAAGGTCGTTGGACTGTCGATGAAGCCACGGCACAAGGCACCCCTGCTCCAGTTCTGGCACTCGCACTACACATGCGTTTTGCCAGCCAGGGCAGCTCCGATTATGGCAATAAATTACTGGCCATGATGCGTAATAGCTTTGGTGGCCATGCCATCAAAGACAAATAAGGATAAGAATTATGCTCGCTCCCTGTACATTTATCGTCTTTGGCGCAACCGGTAATCTGGCCCGCATAAAGCTATTGCCGGCAATTTATCACCTGGAAGAAGTAGGACGCATTCCCGATGGCTCGGCCATTGTCGGCTTTAGTCGCCGCAAATTCTCTAACGATGAATGGCGAGAACACGTCGCCAGCACACTTAAAGACAAGGCCAGGGGAGGCCTTAAAAATGAGGTCTTTGAACGGCTGTCAAAACGCCTACATATGGTCAGTGGCGAGATGACCGATGCCGATTCACTACAGAATCTGAAAACATATATTGACGCAAATAACCTGCCGAAGAATCTAATCTTCTACATGGCCATCCCTCCGACACAATACACCAAGGTCAGTCAAGCCATAGCTGATACGGGTTTACATCAGGAGGAACAAGGCTGGCGGCGTCTGGTCATCGAAAAACCCTTTGGCTATGACTCAGAAAGTGCCCAAGTACTAAATGCCAAATTACATGAACATTTTACTGAAAAGCAGATTTTCCGTATCGACCATTATCTTGGCAAAGCAATGGTGCAAAACGTGCTCATATTTCGCTTTGCCAACCTGATGCTGGAACCTTTATGGAACCGGAACTATATCGACCACGTGCAAATTACCCACTCTGAGTCTCTGGGTATCAGCGGCCGCGCTGCCTTCTATGATGGTGTTGGTGCTATGCGCGACATGATCCAAAGCCACTTGTTACAAATGTTGACGCTGGTCGCCATGGAACCCCCACCCAATCTGGATGCCGAATCCTTGCGCGATGAAAAGGTCAAGGTTCTCAAATCTATCAGACCGATTGCTAAACGTGCCGTCAATGCCCATGCCTTTCGCGCCCAATACGGCGCCGGTGAAGTCAATGGTGAACATGTCCAGGCTTACCTGCAGGAAGAAGGAGTACCGGCACACAGCACCACAGAAACCTATGCGGCACTCAAGCTCTATATCGATAACTGGCGCTGGCGTAATGTGCCGTTTTATTTACGTACCGGTAAACGCATGGCACAAAACAGCTCAGTGATCAGCATTCGCTTCAAGCACCCACCGCAGCAACTTTTTCGCCAAACTCAGATCGAAAAGATCAAACCCAACTGGATCATTCTCGGTATTCAGCCACACGAGTGCATGCGTATAGAAATGCAGGTTAAACAACCGGGGCTGGAACTGAACACCCATACTACCAGTCTGGATGCCAGTTATTGCACTCACACTGATTACCAACTAGATGCTTATGAAGCACTGCTGCTGGATATTATCGAAAATGATCGTTCTCTGTTTTTGCGTTATGACGAGATTGCCTGGGCCTGGGGTGTGGTCGACCCTGTTATCAAGCAATGGGATATAGAACGAGATTATATTCACACCTACCCTGCTGGCAGTTGGGGGCCACCTGAAGTTAATAAGCTATTTGATCGGGACGATCACTATTGGCGAGATGCCCTTGATCAGAAAGAAGACTGATCCAGTTGACTGGCTGCTGCATGATCAATAAACCAGTGCACTTCACCCGTAGGTAAAACAGCCTGAATGGGATAAAGAGTTTCGCTGTCTTTTTGTAAAATATGGGCCAGGATAGCGGCCTTGCTCCCACCACTCACCATCACCATGATCTGTCGTGCCTGATTCAGGCACGGGTAGGTCATACTGACGCGCCAACTGGCCAGTTTTTCAACATACACCGCCGCGACACTCTTATCATCACAGCGCAAGATATCGGTGCCAGGAAACAAGGAGGCGGTATGACCATCATCCCCCATACCGAGCATAATCAAATCAAATATCGGTGCTTGCCCTCCTGACAATGGGACGATGGCGTTTATTAAGTTGGCATATTGCTCTGCCGCTTCACAGGCATGTTCATAATGCGTCGGTATGGGATGTATATTTCCCTCTGGGATGGAAACGTGATCCAGTAAACAGTCCCTGGCCATACCAAAATTACTATCAGGATGATCATGGGCAACATAACGCTCATCACCAATAAAGATATGTACACAGGACCAATCAATTCTTTCTGTCATATCCGGCCTAGCCAGTAAACGATAAAGAGGCTGAGGGGTTGAACCACCAGTAAGCGCCACATGAAAGACACCGCGTTGCTCTATGGCCTGTTGAGCTTGTTCCAACCAATAAAGGGCGGCAGACTGACTAAGTGCAGCCAAATCAGCGTCGGTATGTAAAATATATCGCGGGTCTAACATATGGGCACCTCTAAAAATCCACTGAAGCAGCACTGGCTGCGTTAAAAGCAAGCTCAAGATGCTCATTGACTACGTATAAACTGCGCGTTCTGCTCATCACATCCCTCTGATAAGCCCCTTCGGGGCCATGCTATCGCATGTCCAAAATCATTCCTGATGATTTTGTCGCTTGTTTTTGCCTTACCATCATATGTTTGATTGAATTTTTAGAGGTGCCCATATCGCAATCCAGTGTATACTAAAATATTGGTACACAGTCTACTCAAGACTTCAATGCATATCCACCCTGCATTCTGATAACAAACAAATGACCCACTCACAACAGATTGAACAAAACACTTTACTTCAAGATGGCCATGATCAGGCCATCCATTTATTGCGTCGATGTTGCTGTGCGGATGGTTTTCTAGCCTCATTGTCAGAACGAGATAATTATCGCCGCATCTGGGCAAGAGATGGCGTGATATGCGGTCTCGCAGCCCTACTCTCTGGTGAACAGGATTTAATTAAGACGTTTAAACAAACACTGCTAACACTGACACAATATCAGGGGCCTCACGGAGAAATCCCAAGTAATGTTGATACCATGAGTGAGCGAGTCAGTTATGGTGGTACCACAGGTCGCATCGATGCCGACCTGTGGTTTGTTATTGGCTGTGGAGAATACTGGGCCGCCACACAGGACAATGAGTTTATCGATACCGTTTTTCCTGCCCTGGAAAAAGTTCGCCACCTGCTCGGGGCCTGGGAATTTAATAATCGTGGCCTGCTGTATGTGCCACCCGCTGGCGACTGGGCCGATGAGTATCTGCATTCAGGTTATGTATTATATGATCAACTACTTTACCTACAAGCCCATCGCAGCTTTTGCGCTATCCACCACTATGTGCACAATTCTATCGATCACAGTTTACTGGAACGAAAAAATCACCTGAAGCATCTGCTGCGAGCCAATTACTGGTTCCATGACGGCAATGACATCCCTGATGATATCTATCATGAAGTGCTTTACCGCAAGGGACATGGCGCCGCACCGCACTGTGCCGGTGATTACTGGCTGCCGTTTTTTTCACCTACGGGTTATGGTTATCGGTTTGATGGCTTTGCCAATGTATTGGTCTCCCTGTTAGATATCGCGGATGAAGAGCAACGACAAGCGGTCGATACGTTTATCAGTGATCTGGTAAATGACGACATGCCCCTGTTACCCGCCTTTCATCCCGTGATCCAACCCCTGGATGAAGACTGGAAAGAATTGCAAATGACCTTTTCCTACAGTTTCAAAAACAAGCCCTATGAATTTCATAATGGTGGTCTGTGGAGTATGATCAGTGGTTTTTATGTTGCTGACCTAGCCAAACGAGGACAAACTGATCTGGCCAAAAAATATCTCACCGCCATTCACCGAGCCAACAAAATGAGTTCGGTTGATGCCGAATGGGGATTTTATGAATTTGTGCATGGTCAAACCCTGCATCCGGGTGGAACGCCATATCAGGCCTGGAGTGCAGCCGGGGCATTAATCGGCCATTATGCCCTGCAAGGCAAACCAGTATTTCAGATCGATGGCATCGAATAATAACATCCTGATTTGTACAGATCTGGATCGCACCCTGTTACCTAATGGGTCGCAAAGTGAATCAAGCAATGCTCGCCCCCTGTTTCATGAACTGGTAAATCATCCAGATATTTACCTCGCATATGTCAGTGGCCGTGACAAACAACTTCTACTTGATGCTATTGAACAATATAAACTCCCTATTCCAGATTTTGCAATTACCGATGTTGGATCAACAATCTATGCCACTAACCATGATGGCTGGCAGATATGGGATAAATGGCATACAGAAATTGCAAAGGACTGGGGCCAGTACCAGCAACAGACACTAGCTAAGCTTTTAAAAGATATAACGAAACTGCAACTTCAGGAACCCGATAAACAAGGAAAATACAAGCTCAGTTATTATGCCGATGAAAAAACAGAAACGACAAGACTGTTTCATGACATCAATACGCGCCTCAACCCACACCACATCAAGGCCAATCTGATATGGAGTATTGATGAAACCAGCCATACCGGCCTGCTGGATATCCTGCCACAAAGTGCAAACAAGTTGCATGCCATCCGTTTTTTAATGGCAGAAAAAGGTTTTACAAACAAACAAGTCGTATTTTCAGGTGATAGTGGTAATGACCTGGAAGTACTGTGCAGTGATTTGCAAGCCACCCTGGTTGCAAATGCCACTATCGAGGTGCGTGAACAAGCCATTATACAAGCCATAGATAACAATTTTGAATCTCTCCTCTATTGTGCAAAAGGTGAATTCATGGGCATGAATGGCAATTATGCTGCAGGAATTTTGGAAGGTGTAGCCCATTATCTACCCCACACCCTCAATTTGCTAAAGTCCAAATAACTGTTCTTTACTGTCTATGCTTCATGCGACTTAAAGCAATAGGTGTGACTCCCAGGTAAAGTGCCAAGTCAGCCTGTTTTATCCTTTCGACGATCTCTGGATTTTTTTGACAAAATTTTTCGTAACGTTCCTGTGCTGAAAGGCAAAGAAATTCATATTCCCTTATCTCTTTTTTCAACGCAAGTTGTTGAAAAAAGCTCAATGCAAATTGCTGCAACGCAGGATATTTTTCTATTAAGCCTTGCAATATAGAAAATGGCATAACCTCTACTTCTATATCCTCCAGAGCCACAATGCTGAATGTCGAACCGCCCCCGGTTAAGTGGCTATACAAAGAACCAAACATCTCACCGTCACGGATAAATGACTTAATAAACTCCTTGCCCTCTAAGGTTGAATAACTGAGTTTTACAAGGCCTGTGCGCATGAAATATATGTCGGAGCAAACCTCTCCCTGATGAGTGATCGTGTCATTCTTATTGAAGCGCAACACCTTAACTGATTGTTTAACAAGGACATTATCGCTTACAGAGATGGGGAATTTTTCAAAACCTGAGAGTGAAAATATTTTCATTAAATTAACCTCGGTTAATTATCTTTATCCGCTGCCAGGATAAGCTTAAGAGCACTTGAGGAGGCTGTTATGAAGCTATCGCAAAAAACCATTTTAGTCACAGGAGGCAACTCCGGTATAGGTCTTAATTTAGTCAAGCAATTACACGCACTGGACAACACTATAATTGTTGTTTCGCGCTCGCAAAATAACTGGCCACAGTTGACTCAGTTTCAACCTGCTGTGTTAATGATGCAATGTGATGTTAGCAAGAAAGATGATGTCGTGCATCTGGTAAAAATATTAAAGGCTGACAAAATACCCATTGATGTGGTTATTAACAGTGCTGGCATTCAATTTACTCCAAAAATTATCGATAATGATTTTAATTTTGATGGTATCGAGAATGAAATAGCGACCAATTTCACCTCAATTGTGTGGCTCAGTTATCTGCTCTTACCCATTCTCCTGTCTCGACCCAAAAGTGCCATTGTCAATTTGTCATCGGGTCTAGCCTTTTTCCCTAAATCAGGTTCAGCGGTCTATTGCGCGACCAAAGCCGCCATGCACAGTTTTTCACAATCATTGCGCTATCAGCTCACTAGTACATCAGTTCAGGTAACGGAAATATTATTACCTCTTGTGGATACGCCAATGACGGAAGGTAGAGGCAGCGGAAAAATAAGCCCCGCGTTTGCTGCACAAGCCATCATCAAAGGCATACAACAAAGGAAAGATGAGGTTTATGTTGGGAAAAGTAAGTTACTACCAATAATGATGCGCGTGTGGCCGGGACTGGTTAAACGCATTTTAAGTAAATATTAGGATATGTTATGAAAAATATGATGATACTTTTTTTATTAATGGCCTCAATGAACATATATGCCATGGAGACAAAAACTATGGAAACCAAAACCGTCTCCGTCACTATTGATAATATTCAGGTTGCACGAGGTGGACAGTTGATCGTATTCGTATTTTTAAAACCCGGCTTTCCCAAAATTCATGATCAGGCACTCTCAAAGTATGCGGCTATGATCGCATATGAAGAAGTGGAAATAGATGTTGAGGTTCCCGCCACGGGGGGATTTGCCTTGAAAGTATTACATGATGAAGACATGGATGGGAAGGTCACCAAGAACTGGACCGGCATAATCCCAAAAGAAGGTCTCGGATTTTCTAATGGTGCCCGGATTAGCTTTGGCCCTCCAAGTTTTACGGATGCACGCATCCAGTATACCGATGATCTGGAACCTGTTATTTCTATACTATATTAGGATTAGGTGCAATATGAACTTATTAATCAAATCGGCTTTAATATTGGCCGTCCTATTCGCCACTACCTTCTTGCTGGTCAAGTTAACCGGGATACTCTCGGTTGATGACATAAAGGCCGGTTTTCAATCACTAAGCTCCCAACCCGTTTATTTTATAGGTGGCCTGGTGATATTATTGCTGTTTGCTGACCTGTTTATTGCTGTGCCAACCATGACTGTGATTATTTTGGCTGGTTTTTTTCTCGGGTTTCAGGCTGCGGTGGTATTTGCATTTATAGGCCTGGCCTGTGCTGCCTTGACAGGGTATTTTATTAGCCTCCACTGGGGCGACCACTTGTTAAAAAAAATCAATAATGATGAGGGCCAACGAATACAAATGCAGACTTTATTCCACAAACACGGAGTACTGATGCTGATTTTATGTCGGGCGATGCCGATCTTACCTGAGGTGTCCGTATGTCTTGCAGG
Organism: Gammaproteobacteria bacterium; assembly: GCA_022712915.1. Lineage (GTDB taxonomy): Bacteria > Pseudomonadota > Gammaproteobacteria > UBA6429 > Thiohalophilaceae > JAHEDB01. The sequence continues at coordinate 20,118 of JAFLJQ010000100.1, forward strand.
TGCAAGTAAAATGCCCTTTGCTCGATTTTTGCTGGGCTGGAGCCTGGGCAGTATCCCGTATTTAGTCATTGTGGCTTATGCGGCTTCGATTAGTGACCTGGAAAATCCACTTCCCATTATATGGGCCGCAATTGGAATTGTTTCCACACTTTGGTTGGCATGGGCATGGTTTATACGTGCCAAGGTTAGAACGGCCGATTAAGGTAACATCAGGCAATAATTAAATAAGACCTCCCCCTTTAAGCTCCACAGAGAAAACTTAATTATTACTTAATTAACTTAAGGGCACTTCTATAAATGCACTTTTCCCCCAAGGGGAACAAGTCCGCGATAGCGGCATCAGCGCCGTACCTGGACAGCACCTTGTCCTCAAGTATTCCATATACACTGCGGTTCTAGAATTCTGGCTCCATGCTTCATCCAATCTCCTGCTCTGACCTCCATGGATGAAGGAAACGCAAAAGAATTGTCTGGAACAATCCTTACTATGCAGTCGTGCGTACGATGCTTTCTTGCTCTCGCAAAAAAAATCACTATTTATAGAAGCGCCCTTAATTGTATTTTCTATTATTTCATCGCAAACAGCTCTGGTTAAATCAATAGCGTTCAATTTTCTTTTCAGGATTACGTTAATGTAAAGGGGAGAACTTAAATAAACGGCGGATTATATTTTCGAATCCGCCGTTTATCCATTTTTATCACTTCCTTATTGAGGATTACTCATGAAAATACAATCACCAACAGCAGTTTTAATTTTTATTGCATCTTAAACAGGGTGGTGTAGGTGTGCCGGTCACTATTGTATCTCCAAGAATCAACGTTGGCGTAGTGTAAGTACCATCAGATACAATAGCACTTATGGTATAAACATCTGCTCCAGATCCTAGCGAGAAGGTATGGCTAACATCACCTGAGAGTGCGGAAACTGTAACGGTTCCAGCAGATCCACTGGTCCCCCAAAAATCAGATGTCCAGGTAAAGTTAATGACAATGGGACCACCTGACCTTCCTACTTTTGAAAACTCATCGATATTGTAGTTCACTGTTGCACTACGATTTACCGCATCAAAACTCTTTACACTCAAAGAAGGTAGATTCTGGACGATGACATTCTTACAAAAAATAATATTAAGCTTAGGTTCGTTCATAGCAACCCATGCCGCACCCCTACTTGAGAATGAGTTAAATGTCATATGAAATCGTGCAACTGCAAATATTATGTCTTGCGTATTGTATTCATCATAACCAAGATACCAATTTTCCGAATTATAAAAATCTGCTCTCTCTCCACGGTAGCTTAGATCACCTGTATGGGTATAAGTTACACTGGCATTAAGAGCAACATAGTCGGGACCCTTGGGGGATGACCCAGAAGTCCACCCTCTTACTTCACAGGTTTCACCATAGGATAGAGACAATACCGCAGGAAACATTATTATACAAAAAACAAAACGTGCAATTAATATGATGTATTTATTTTTCATTTATAACTCCATTTATTTTGTAACTAACATTAAGATACTTCTATTGCATGAACCACCAACTTTACCCTTTCATTATAAAATATAAAGTTAACAAAGGTGACAAATATATTTATTGTGTAGCCCATCGCAAAAACACTTCGTTAAATCATCAATAGCATTCTTTATTATTCCCTGTAAAAAATGTCTTGCAGTCAACTATATTCAGTTCATCACCGTAATTTTATCGCTCTACAATATTGGCTGTTTTTTTGGCCTCATAAAGTAATATTTAATGAATTTATAATCTCTCACTGCGGTTATTTTTTGTCTTCAAAAACAAACTTTTCTACCCTTGATCAACCGTTAAAGCGGGTCGAAATGCCTGTTTTCGAGTGATAAATGACCGGAGCATCACTGTTCCATCAAAAATATTGGACCTTATAACGCACTTTTTCCAAATTTTCAGCTTGATTTCAGCTTCGTTGACTAGCCTACAAGTATACAAATAGTTTTATGAGGATTAAGACAATGCGCAAGACAACTCAAATCAAGGTGTGGGATCCGCTAGTGCGAATATTCCATTGGTCATTAGTGGCATGCTTCATTATTGCCTATGCCAGTGGTGAGGATTTTCTCACCCTACACAGTTGGGCAGGATATATCATCTTCGGTCTATTATTGATCCGTATCATCTGGGGTGTCATCGGCACTCGCTATGCACGATTCAGTGATTTTATCTACCGACCCATAACCATCAAACAATTCTTGAAAGATACCGTAAAGTTCAAGGCCAGACGCTATCTCGGGCATAACCCAGCCGGTGGGGCTATGGTAATGTTATTAATGCTGAGTCTGTTACTGGCTACCTTTACCGGTCTACTGATCTATGGCGCAGAGGAACATGCCGGGCCACTAGCAAGCTGGTTTGGTAATACTCATAGCATATGGGCTGAAATTTTCGAAGAAACCCATGAATTTTTCGCCAACTTCACCCTGCTGCTGATATTTATCCACGTTATCGGTGTGCTAATCGAAAGCCTGATCCATAAAGAGAATCTGGCCGCCGCCATGATCAGTGGATTTAAATCCGATAAAACCCCAACACAAACACAAACACAATAACACCCTCTGGAGGTGCAACATGAAAACAATACCTATAATATCAAGCTGGCTAATTCTGACGAGTCTTGTAACGGCCCCACTTGTGTGGAGCGATGATGACCATGAATACGGGGGAAAATATTCCCGCCAATCAACCGGTGTAGCTCTCGTGGCTAATCCCCTCTATCAGACCGAGTGTGGTAGCTGCCACATGGCCTACCCACCCGGTCTGCTGCCTGAACGTTCCTGGTTGAAGCTGATGGCCGGTCTTGAGAATCACTTTGATGATAGTGCTGAGCTGGATGCCGCCAACCACCAAACCATCACTGATTTTCTTGTCAATAACAGTGCCGACAAATCCAACTATCGCCGCTCACAAAAATTTGCCAATATTGATAGCGGCACAAATGTACCGATTCGGATATCAGAAACGCCATACTTCATACACGAGCATAATGAAATACCGGCGCGCCTTGTCACCGGTAATCAGGATGTTCTTAGTTTTAGCCATTGTAATAGCTGCCATCGTAAGGCAGAACAAGGCTCATATAAAGAACGTGATATCTATATTCCCGGCCATGGGAAATGGGACGACTAATGGACATTAAGGCTATACTTTAGTTATGAAATGTAAAGCAAACTTTCTACTACAGATCGTGATCATTATCGGGTTAGGTATACCATTATCTATGGCCCTTGCCGATGATGATCACAATAAAGCCCGACATTTACTCCAATCAGGCGAGGTTTTGCCACTAGAGATTATCCTGGAGAAACTACGCCCCCGCTATCTAGGCAAAGTTCTTGAGGTAGAACTAGAGCAAAAGTCAGGCAAAATTATCTATGAAGTTGAAATACTGGCAGAAGATGGCGTTGTGCATGAGCTGTATATCGATGCAAAAACCGGCGATGTACTGCGCAGCAAGGTGGAAGACTAAATATGCGTCTACTGTTAGCAGAAGATGATCAGGAATTAGTAGCGACGCTCAAAAAAGATCTGCAAGCAGCAGGATACGCAGTGGATCTAGCTGACAATGGCGTCGATGCTGAATTTCTGGGCAATGAGGCGATCTATGACATAGCCGTTCTCGATCTGGGTTTGCCGAGGCGCAATGGTATTGAAGTACTGCAAAACTGGCGTAAAAAAGCCAATACCTTGCCGGTACTTATCTTGACCGCACGTGATGCCTGGCATGAACGTGTTGAAGGCTTTAAGGCCGGTGCCGATGATTATCTGGGTAAGCCCTTCCATATTGAAGAACTCCTTGCCAGATTGACTGCTCTGTTACATCGAGCCAGCCAGCAACCAACTGGCAGCTTAACAGCCAGCAATCTAACACTGGATGAAGAACGGCAAACTCTGACCACAGGAGATGGGCAAAATCATAAACTAACCGGTACTGAATTTCGTTTACTACGTTGTCTGTTATTAAATCCGGGCAAAATTCTCTCCAAATCACAACTAATGGATCACATTTACGATCTGGATTCCGATAAGGACAGCAATGTCATTGAGGTCTATATCCGACGTCTTCGCCAATTGATAGGCAGTAACCGCATCGAAACTCGGCGCGGTCAAGGTTATGTCTTTAAGGATAACTGATGCAATCTTTACAAACAAAACTTGGTAGCGGTCTGATTATCAGTCTCATAGCAGTTTTTACAAGCCTCTGGTTTCTAATCAGTTTTAATATCCACTATCTCGCCGAAGAATACATTGCCTCGCGCCTACGTCATGATGCAGAAATGTTACTAGGTAGCCTCCGCTTTGATAAAAATGCACAAATAAGTCTGGATGAAATAGCTGTTAATCCTGTTTATAATCAACCTTTCTCAGGCCACTACTATCTAATCACAGCCAATCAGCAAACCATCAACTCACGCTCACTATGGGATCAGCAATTGCGTAATATGCCAGCCACCTCAGGAGAACAAATACGCGATCATCAAACGGGACCAAATCAACAGGCATTATTGATCATCAATAACGGGTTTGTTAAACAAGGGCATGAGCTGATTATCACGGTGGCGGAAGATCTTAACCCGGTCAAACAAAACATCAAACAGTTCCAGACGCGCTTTACCATCACAGCCATCACAATGCTTTTGCTATTGGTCATATTGCAGGCCTTTATCCTGCGCCACAGTTTGAAAACCATTGCCCGCATTCGTAGTGAATTACGCGCACTTCAACAAGGCGAGACCCGTCAGTTAAATACCGATGTGCCAATAGAATTACGTCCCTTGGTCAATGAGGTCAATCATTTACTTGGCATCATGGCGCAACGCCTGCACCGTTCACGTCATGCGCTCAGTGATCTGGCCCATACCATCAAGAAGCCCTTGACGATCATGCAGCAACTAACTGATAAATATCAAGAAACCTTACCCGATGATTTGCATATGGGCATGAGTCGACAGACCACTGAAATTAATCAACTCACCGATCGTATTCTCAAACGTGCCCGTCTGGCTGGGCAAGATCACCGTGGCGCACGCTTTTCATTTAGCGAAGATCTGCCCGCGCTGATCAAAACACTTAATCTGATGTATCACGATAAAGCCATCACAACACAGTTTAATATACCGGATGAGATCACCTGTACCATTGATCGTGAAGACATGCTGGAATTATTAGGAAATATTCTAGATAACGCTTATAAATGGGCCAAACAACAGATCAAACTCACGATCACATCCAATACAGAACTTGGCCTCTGCATCGAAGACGATGGCCCTGGTGCTGAACTCGAACAATTATCACAACTCGACAAACGTGGTGTGCGTCTGGACGAAGCAACCCATGGTTATGGATTTGGTCTGGCCATTGCATCAGATATGGTTCAAGAGTATCAAGGTAAGATTTCTTTCAGCCGATCAAACGATCTAGGCGGATTCAGGGTGGACATTCATCTACCCGTTAATCAACTTCACACTGTTGAATAGCCACCTAAACGAACCGGCTGACGTTTTTCCCCCCACTCTCCTGCCGGGCCATCGAATACACCAGCACAGGCTGTACCACATTGCATACAATGACCATCATCGGTCAGGTTCCAGTCAGACAGTACATACCAATCACGACCGATAAGTATGTTACCGCACTGATGGCAGTAGGTACTGCTGCCTGACTTGTCATGCACATTACCGGTATAGACATAACGCAGACCATTCTTCATGGCGATATCACGCGCCCGTACTAGCGTGGCTATCGGTGTCGGCGGTATATCCAGCATCTTGTAATCAGGATGAAAAGCAGAAAAATGCAGCGGCACATTGGGGCCGAGTTTATCCATCACCCACTGGCTAAGTTCATTTAACTCTTGTTCAGAATCATTTTCACCGGGGATGAGCAAGGTCGTAATCTCCAGCCAAACATTTGTTTCGTGTTTAATGTATTGCAATGTATCCAACACGGCCTGTAAATGGCCCCCCGTCAGTTTATGGTAAAAACGCTCGGTAAAGGCCTTCAGATCAACATTGGCTGCATCCATGTATTGATAAAATTCGGCACGGGGTTCAGAACAAACATAACCAGCGGTGACGGCCACAGATTTAATATCAACGGCCCTGCACGCCTTAGCGACATCGATGGCATACTCATGAAAAATAACCGGGTCATTGTAGGTATAGGCAACACTACGGCTATGATGGGCCTTTGCCGCATTGGCGATCATCTCCGGTGTGGCCTGATCAGCCAGGGTATCAAACTCGCGTGATTTGCTGATGTCCCAGTTCTGACAATACCGGCAGGCTAAATTGCAGCCCGCCGTACCAAAGGAAAACACAGGGCTACCGGGTAAAAAGTGATTTAAGGGTTTTTTCTCTATCGGATCGATACAAAAGCCACTGGAGCGGCCATAGGTGGTTAAGACCAGGGTATCGCCCAATCGTCCTCGCACAAAACATAAGCCACGCTGTCCATCATGCAGTTTACAAAAACGCGGACAGAGATCACACTGAATGCGGTCATGATCAACCTTATGCCAGTATTTCACGGGCACGCTACTAATGGGATCAATAGGGAAATCAGTCATAGTGATTCATGAATGTTAAAGGGAGACTCAAAAAATAGTATCCCATTAAAAGGAAATCAAGAGCTGATGCTGTACGAAATTTTGCGTTTTTTTCGCAAAAATAACAATGTTCTGTGTCAGATTCAAGCGGGAGCTTGATGCGACCCGTTCATGTAATGGATAAAGCGAGTAATAACTCAGCCTTTGACTTCCTTCGCCAATTCACCAATGCCAGTATGGCGCACGTCCTTACCCTTAACGAGATAGATAACATATTCACAGATATTCTTGGAATGATCACCAATGCGTTCGATGGCACGAGCTGTCCACATAACATCAAGCATACGGGTAATAGAGCGCGGGTCTTCCATCATAAAGGTCAGGGCCTGCCGCATAACACCGTCATATTCCTGATCAATGACCAGATCCTGTCGCGCGACTTCTAGCGCCGCCTCAGCATCCATACGGGCAAAGGCATCCAGAGTGTCATGCACCATTTTTGCGACCAGTTCACCAATATGGCGTAGTTCACCGTACTGGTTTTTGGGACGTTCCTTCTCAGCCAGACGCTGTCCCATGCGAGCAATACGCTCCGCCTGATCACCGATACGTTCCAGATCGGTAATGGTTTTAATTACCGCTATAATCAAGCGTAAATCAGAGGCAGCCGGTTGGCGGCGGGCAATAATATGAGTGCATTCTTCATCAATAGCCACTTCCGCTGAATTGACCTTCATATCATTATCGATCACCATTTCAGCCAGCTTGATATCTCCTTCTACCAATGCTGTAATCGCCTGGATGATTTGTTGTTCTACCAGTCCACCCATGGCCAAGACACTGTTTCGAACATCTTCCAACTCGGCATCAAATTGTTGCGAGATATGATGCCCCCGATTGCGCTGTTTCATTTACTCTATCCTCTCAAATATTCTTAACCGTAACGACCGGTAATATAGTCTTCTGTCTGTTTTTTGCGTGGATTGGTGAAAATCCTGTCAGTATCACCAAATTCAATCAATTCACCCAAATACATAAAGGCCGTGTAATCCGAAACACGCGCCGCCTGCTGCATGTTGTGGGTCACGATTACAATAGTATAGTTATTTTTCAACTCATGGATCAGTTCTTCAATCTTTAGAGTAGAAATGGGATCCAGTGCCGAAGCGGGTTCATCGAGTAACAAAACTTCCGGTTCGATGGCAATCGCACGTGCAATCACCAAACGTTGTTGCTGGCCGCCAGACAATCCCAAGGCACTATCATGCAGGCGATCCTTAACCTCTTCCCACAATGCGGCACTCTTTAATGATTTTTCGACCCTCTCATCAATAAGGCGGCGATTTTTAACACCCTGCAGGCGTAAACCATAGGCTACATTTTCATAGATCGATTTTGGAAAAGGGTTTGGTTTCTGAAACACCATGCCGACCCGGCGACGCAGATTAGCAACATCGATCTTTTTATCATGAATATTTTCACCACTCAGTAAAATATTACCTTCGATGCGACAGGTATCCACCAGGTCATTCATGCGATTAAAGCAACGCAATAGCGTTGATTTACCACAACCACTAGGGCCAATGAAGGCTGAAACCCGTTTTTCAGGCAGACGAATACTAATATCGCTAAGGGCCTGTTTTTCAGCATAAAAAAGATTTAGCGCGTCCGTCTCCAGACAGATGGTTTCATTATTAATATCCATCGCCTGTTGTTTGCGATTCAGTGCATCCAGATTGATGCCGTGTGTTAACCCATTTTTGGATACCATAACTGACTACCTCAATACCAACAAATTCATATTACGATTCCATGCCCTTATACTGTTCACGCAAGCGGTTGCGAATATAAATCGCGGCCAGGTTCAAAATAATAATGACAACCACTAACAACAAAGCCGTGGCATAAACCAGTGGTCTTGCCGCCTCAACATTAGGACTCTGGAAACCCACATCGTAGATATGAAAACCCAGATGCATAAACTTTCGATCCAAATGTAAAAAGGGTGCATTACCATCGAGAGGCAATGACGGGGCCAGTTTAACCACACCCACCAACATGAGCGGCGCCACCTCTCCTGCCGCCCGGGCAATGGCCAGAATCATACCGGTCATCATTGCCGGAGTCGCCATAGGTATAATGGTACGCCATAGGGTTTCGGCCTTGGTTGCGCCCAGAGCCAATGAACCTTCACGAATGGCACGCGGGATGCGTGACAAGCCTTCTTCAGTGGCAACAATCACGACAGGTACCGTGAGGATCGCCAGCGTCAGTGAGGACCAAAGTATACCTGGGGTACCAAACGTTGGCGCTGGCAGGGCCTCAGGGTAAAATAAATGATCGATATTACCACCCAGAAAATAGACAAAAAAGCCCAGACCAAATACACCATAGACAATAGAAGGCACACCGGCCAAATTATTAACCGCGATACGAATGGTGCGTGTTACCGGCCCCTGCTTCGCATACTCGCGCAAATACACCGCAGCGATCACACCAAACGGTGTCACCATCATCGACATGATTAAAACCATCATCACCGTGCCAAAGATAGCCGGGAAAATACCCCCTTCAGTATTGGCTTCACGAGGCTCATCAGAAACAAACTCCCATAACCTTACGAAGTAAAAACCAACTTTGCCAAGCACAGACAAATCATTCGGTCTATAAATACGGACAAGTTTAGCCAACGAAATGTCAATAACACGGCCATCCATCACCTCGGCGGTGAGACTGTCACGATTAATGATACGGTAGAGTTCATTCAGTTGTATTTGTAAAACTTCATATTCTTTTTGAAATTGCTGACGTTTAACAACAAGGGCCTTGAGGTTTTCAGGCGTATCTTCACCACCCAGTTCAAGACGGCGTCTTTCAAGTCTCAGGTCTTCAATAGCATAGTTAACATCACCAATAGCCCCCTTTTCAATCTCACGTATCTGCTCGAAGATATCGAGAACGCGTTCCAAACGTTGCTCAAGCTCAGACCAGCTTGCATCGCCTTCGGCCACGACTTTGCCATCTTCTTTAATCGTCTTCAGGTAACCATAAAAATTGCCCCATTCACGGCGCTCAAGTGCAATGATGTTTTGTGGATAAGATACGTCCGACAAATAAGCTTCGAGCAACCAACGAAAATCACTGCCAATCACGTCACGGTTACCCGTTTTGATCAAATGACGATCGACTCGTAATTTATCTGTCTTCAGGGTATAACCCGCACTATGCAAATCCTCCAATGATACCGATTCTGTATCTGTCAGCTCACCAATGACTGTCACTGCACTGCTGCCCGGCACAGTATACTGAGCTTGCATGACGTCAGCAGGCCAAAAATGTCCCAAACCACGCACAGCAATCAGAGCTAACAAACCCAGCACGATAATCAAGCTAGCGCTAACGGCTGCCGCATTCAGCCATATCCAGGGAGTACCACTTTTAAACCAGTCGCGTATCATAATGAGCTGTACTTTTTGCGTAAGCGATGACGGACGATCTCCGCCACGGTATTAAACATAAAGGTAAAGGCAAACAGCACCAGGGCTGCAAGGAACAAGATCCGGTAATGCGTGCTATCGACTTCCGACTCAGGCATTTCGACGGCGATATTGGCTGACAAGGTGCGCATTCCCTGGAAAATACTCAAATCCATTACAGGGGTATTGCCCGTCGCCATCAGCACGATCATGGTTTCACCCACCGCACGCCCCATGCCAATCATCACCGCAGAAAAAATGCCAGGACTGGCCGTTAACAACACAACTCTCGACATGGTCTGCCAGGGTGTTGCGCCCAGGGCCAGTGAACCAAAGGTCAAATGTTTAGGGACGCTAAAAATAGCATCTTCAGTGATGGAAAATATCGTTGGAATAACGGCCACCCCCATGGCAATACCGACAACCATGGAATTACGCTGGTCATAGCCAAGACCAAAATGCCTGTCCAGCCAACCTTTCATATCGCCCGAAAATAAAACCGATTCCATAGGTGCACTAAACGACAGAGCCATCCAACCAAGGATAAACAAGACAGGGATTAACAGGGCCGCTTGCCATCCATCAGGGACAAGACTACGAATAGATGCCGGTAATTGCTGCCAGGCCAGGGCAAAAATCAGTACGCCTAATGGTAAAAGAAGCAACATGGCAAACACGCCGACCAAATGACTTTCAATCACCGGTGCCAACCATAAGCCTGCAAGGAAACCAAGAATAACCGTTGGCAGAGCCTCCATAATTTCGATGGACGGTTTAACATAGGTGCGCATCTTCGGGGCCATAAAGTAGGCGGTATAAATTGCCCCCATGATAGCCAGCGGTACAGCAAACAACATGGCATAAAATGCTGCTTTTAAGGTACCAAAGGCCAGCGGCATCAAACTATATTTGGGTTCAAAATCATTACTGGCCGACGAAGACTGCCAGGTGTAATCTGGCTGCTCATAACTTTCATACCAAACCTTGTCCCACAACACTGCCCAGGAAATTTCCGGGTGCTCATTGTCCACATGTACAAATTGAATATGGTGGTCAGCTGACTCAGCCAGAACATAATCTGCACGGGGAGAAATGGCTACATGTTGTATTGTGTAGTCACTGACCTTTTTAGATACGATGGTGCTGTGAGCCGTTGAGTGGTGAATGGCCACAACACCTTGGCCACTGGACGTGACAAATCCCTTACGGCGCTGTTCCGTCTCAATATCCCGGATACCACTTTTCTCCTCCGTTATAAAGCTTCGAATATGGGTCAACTCTGTATTTTCACCGCGGCGCACCGGAAACCATTGCACAACATCCCCGGAAGATGTGGCGATCAAAAGTGAGATACCCCCGGTTAAAAATGTCATGTGGTTGATCTGTATCCCTTCCGCAACAACCTGTTTGCGTTCAACAAAACGGGGTTCAGTTTTTTCACTGATATCAATAACGGTGATATAACCTGACTGCTCGGCCACATACAGGTACCGTTGGCCATATTCAATCAGCAGTGACTTAATATTTTCCACCACCGGCAACATAGCCGATGAGATTTGAACGCTGGCTGAATCCTCTTCATCGCTCAGCATAGATTCTTCTTTTTGCAAATGGGTCAGTTGCAGTTGCCCATCTTCAGTCACCACGACAATCGTGGTTTGATCTTCATCACTGCGCAGGGCCAATTGTTGGATAGCCCGTTTCTGAGCATCAGCAACAATGGGCTTTGCACCAAATGGATACTCGATACGGGGTGTAATCTTACGTTTGTCATTAGGGTAACTGACATCATATTGATGTTGCCCTACCACAACCTGGCCATTATCCAGGCCATAAATAAACAGACCACTTGATAGTCGGCCATGGGTAAAGGATGACACCTTGGCCTTTGCCGGAAGAGGTAAGCGAACCTCATCTATAACTTCGCCAGATCTGGCCTTGAAAAAAACAGCATAAGCCTGATCTGTCAGACGCACTGCCACTTCATTTTGCTCTTCCATGGCAAAATGCAGGGTTTGCCCCAGTTGCGCGGCTGGACGAGGGTAACTGGCAACCGTATCCATCTTCGCCGGAAGAAACATGGGGAAGACAACATACAACAGATAGAAAAAAATCAGTACGATGGCAATAATGACACTAATGCCGCCGACCCCCATGCAGATCGACATAAGTCGATCCTTGATACCGCGCCACTGGAAGCGGCTGGTACCCGTATTAGTAAAAAATCGGTTCAATGATTGAATTAACATAGGGCGTGATTTTAACTGTCAAATATGACAGAAATGTTACACAACAACTTTACCATAAAAATCAATCAGTTAAAGATCCATCTGTACCAGCAGATGAGTACAATGCCTGTGGTAATTTGTCATGCAAGGGAAGATTTGTAAAAACAATAATATAAAGTAATACGACAGACAGATAAACGAGTGCCCTTTTGCTTGAATTGCTTACGCGCCGTGGTTTCATATTAACCTCTATTATAAAATGGAAAATCATGGCTCAAGGCTAAGAAGTTTGTCTTGCGACTTCATAACACTGAGATGAAATAAATAAGGAATCTTTGTTTAATTTAATCAGACGCCTTACCAAGGTAGTCTCGGCAAATGAAGAAAAGGTTCAAATAAATAAAAAAGCCCCGCATAAAGCGGGGCTCAAAAGGGGAGAAGTTTATTATTATTATTTTAATTTAGTCTACGTAACTGCTTCTGTACCATTTTGCTATCCATCGGGATATAACCATCTTTGATAACAACCTTCTGGCCAGTCTTTGACAGTACCATTTTAATAAACTCTTTCTCGATTGGCGCCAGTTGCTTATTCGGCTTTTTATTAACATAGACGTACAAAAAACGACTCAGAGGATATTTACCAGAGGCCGCATTTTCAGTCGATGCATTAATAAATGGCTTGCCTGATTTTTTGGTCAAAGGTACCACACGTACTCCGGAGGTCTTGTAACCAATACCGGAATAACCAATACCATTCAGGGATGAAGAAATGGATTGTACAACCGAGGCAGAACCAGGTTGTTCATTGACCGTCTTCTTGTAATCACCCTTACACAGAGCCTTCTTCTTAAAATATCCGTATGTACCTGAAACCGAGTTACGGCCATACAGCTGTACAGTACGATTTTTCCAGCTACCACCGAGACCCAGATCGCCCCAACGGCTAATGTCCTTACCGTAACCACACTTACGCACAAAAGAGAATATCGCATCAACTTGCGGAATGGTCAGGCCCTTGATGGGGTTATCTTTGTGTACATATACCGCCAAAGCATCGATGGCCACCGGAATGGCTGTTGGTTTGTAACCGTGTTTCTTTTCAAAGGACTGTAATTCCTTGTCTTTCATCTTACGGCTCATTGGACCAATGTTTGACGTTCCTTCAGTCAAGGCAGGTGGCGCAGTTGAAGAGCCAGCAGCCTGAATCTGAATATTTACATTCGGATATAAACGTTTAAATTCTTCGGCCCACAAGGTCATCAGGTTCGCCAGGGTATCAGAACCGACACTGGACAAGTTGCCCGAAACGCCACTGGCTTTGGTATATTCAGGCAATTTCTTGTCTAAACTGCTGGCGGCTATAGCACTGGATGCGCCAACTGTCAGCATGGTGGCACTTAGCATATAAATACTTTGTTTGATCATATGTTTTCTCCAAATAACGATTTTGTTTTCAAATTTCTATGCTGTCATAATCGTTTTTTAATATGTCAGTCTGATGATCAAAAGATGACAGTTTAGTGAAAACGATTAATTTGCGTTTTGTTTATGATCAAGAGCCTTTTTTTTAGCCATCACTCGCTCGGCAGGAAAACGGCAACTGAAAGTACTGCCTTTATCCAATGCACTGTCTATGACTAACTGACCATCGTGGCGTTCGAGCACATGTTTTACAATAGCCAAACCAAGTCCGGTACCACCGGATTCCCGGGAGCGGTCAATATCCACCCGGTAAAAACGCTGAGTAAGGTTTGGAATATGATGTGCAGCGATGCCAGACCCGGTATCGATGACATCAAACCGTGCTTTGCCATTATCTTTATACCACTTAACACTAATATGTCCTTTTTCAGGAGTATACCGTATGGCATTAGTGAGCAGGTTAATGAACAAACTGCGTAATTCTTCCTGATTGCCAAGTAGATCTAAATTTTCATCAATCTCAAAATTAAGCTCGTGCTGTTTCTTGCGGCATAACAATTCGACTGATTCTTTTATCAGCGATAACATACCCGACATATTGACAATATTATTTGTTAATTTAACGGGTTCAGTTTCAAGTTTGGACAGTGTTAACAGATCAGTTACCAGCCTTTCCATGCGTTTAACCTGATCAGTCATATTATATAGGGGTCTTTCAAGATCCTTGCTGCTTCTAATGGGAATATTTTGCAAGGTTTCAAGATAACCGGATAATACTGTAATGGGTGAACGCAGCTCATGCGACACATTACCGACAAACTGACTGCGCATAACCTCCAACTTGGTCACATGGGTTACATCCCGACAAATAATCAGCTTCTGGCTGCTGCCATATGGAATGATCTGCAATAACAGGGATTGTTCACCTTTACGTAGCGATGACAACTTGATCTCCTGGCTAAAATCATTCGCCAGCAAATACTGTAAAAAATCCGGATGGCGCAATAGATTATTGATCGATTGCCCTACATCCTTAGGAAAGGCAAGACCCAGCATACGGCAAGCTGCCGGATTGGCCCATTCAATCTTGTTATGTTTATTCAAAATGACCATGCCGTCAGGCAAGGCTTCGGCCGCATCCTGAAAACGGGTCAACATATTGGTCAGGTGCGCGCGGTTTATTTTCTTTTCTTTCTCCATGAGAAAGATCTCGTTAAAGATCTCACCCCAAAAGCCTGACGCCCCAGGTAATTCTGTTTCATTTCGATTGATAAACCAGAAGTGCAACTTAAACACATTACGTAAAGTAATGAAAATATAGATAAACAGTGCTATAGCAATAAACAACACGGCGTTGTCAAAAAAGATGCCTCCAAACAAACCTGACACGCCAGTAATGAAGAGCAGTAACCAAATTTCATTTTGATGGTAAGGATGGGAACGCATCAGCGAAAAGCGGAAAAACGATAACCAGCACCACGTACGGTTTGCACTAACTGATCATGTTCAAAAGGTTCCAATGCCTTGCGTAAACGCCGGATATGGACATCAACGGTGCGCTCTTCCACATAAACATGATCACCCCAGACATTATTCAGCACCTGTTCGCGGCTATAGACCCGTTCTGGGTTTTCCATAAAAAATCTTAATAACTTATATTCAGTAGGCCCTAAATCTATCACACTCCCCTGACAAGAGACACGGTGAGCAGACATATCCAGATGCAAGCTACCCGCCTGCAATACTGTATTTTCAGCATGTCCTCCTGTTCGTCTTAATAGGGAGTTTATCCTAGCCACCAGTTCACGCGTGGAAAAAGGCTTGGTAAGGTAATCATCAGCCCCACTTTCAAGGCCCCGGATCATATCTTCTTCTTCCACCTTGGCTGTCAACATGATAATGGGGATATCACGTGTCTCTTCCTTGCGACGCAGGCTACGGGCAAAATCCACCCCACTGATACCCGGCATCATCCAGTCAAGCAGGATCATGTCGGGCCGCTGTTCACGCAACAAGGATCCGGCTTTATGGGCATCACTTGCCTCCAGACACCGAAAGCCTTCACTGGACAAAGCCAAGCAGACCATTTCCCGAATCGCCCGCTCATCATCAACGATCAATACCCGTCGAGTGGTTTGTAACTGTTCTGTCATTTCTCTTATCACAAAGGCATTAAATCAGAATATCATGACAATATTGTTACAGTTGCACAACAAACTACCAGGACAATAAATTTTACCATCAAACAATAACCGACTAAAATACTGCTATATTTTATTTACCACTGCTCCTTGAAGCCATCGACTTAAAACTCTATATTTAGTTCTATGGACAAGCGAATTAGACTACCGGTCGTGGCCGGAATGTTTTATCCCGCCGATGCCAACGAGCTGGCCAATACGGTTCAAAGGTTGCTGGACGAGGTAGAGCCGCAAGATGGGCCGATTCCCAAAGCCTTAATTGCCCCCCATGCCGGATATATATATTCAGGGGCTATTGCGGCCAGTGCCTATGTCCAGCTAATACCGGCAAAATTTACCATTAAACATGTCATCTTGCTTGGCCCTTCCCATCATGTACCCTTACACGGTCTAGCCGCAAGCAGTGCCACCCATTTTGAAACACCCCTTGGTTTAATCCCTATTGATACCCGGGCCATCTCACAAATCAGCCATTTTCCCCAAGTGTCCATTAATGATGAAGCCCATGCCAAAGAACATAGCCTGGAGGTTCATTTACCCTTTTTACAACTAATCCTGGATGAGTTCAGTCTGATACCCTTAGTGGTTGGCCAAAGTACCCCGGAAGAAGTCAATCAAATATTGGCAGATCTATGGGATGGCCCGGAGACATTGGTCGTCATCAGTTCAGATTTAAGTCACTATCATGACTATTTGGTCGCCAAACAACTGGATCAGAAAACATCTAGTGCAATAGAACATCTCGATTATCAGCACATTAATTATGAAAATGCCTGTGGTCGTGATCCCGTCAATGGCCTACTGCACTTCGCTAAACAGATCGGCATGAATGCCAGCACTATTGATGTACGTAGCTCCGGTGACACAGCAGGTAGCCATGATCAAGTTGTTGGTTATGGTGCCTACATGTTTCATTGATTTAACTGTCCATGTTAGAAGATTCACACAAACGACAACTGCTCAAACTTGCAGCAGCCTCCATCAAATACGGTCTGGAACACCACGTTGCCTTACCCGTCAATCTTGTTGAGTACCCCGCTGCCATGCAGCAAATTCGGGCAAGTTTTGTCACACTGACCATCAATCAACAACTGCATGGTTGTATTGGCACGCTTGAAGCGCAACACCCCCTGGTAGAGGATGTCGTCAACAACGCCTTTGCTGCCGCCTTTCATGATCCCCGTTTTAATCCATTGCAACGGAATGAATATCCACGGCTTCATTATCATATATCCCTGCTCAACTC
The DNA here is from genome assembly GCA_022712915.1 of Gammaproteobacteria bacterium. GTDB lineage: Bacteria > Pseudomonadota > Gammaproteobacteria > UBA6429 > Thiohalophilaceae > JAHEDB01. Next base: position 37,274 of record JAFLJQ010000100.1, read on the forward strand.
ACCCAGCCCCATGCAATTCAGCTCCGAGGCCGACTTTATTTCCCAATTAAGGCCGGGGATTGACGGCCTCATTCTGGAAGATCTGGGACGGCGTGGGACATTTTTACCCTCAGTTTGGGAAAGTCTACCCAAACCGACTGATTTTATCCGCCATCTCAAGAGCAAGGCAGGTCTCAATCCAACGCACTGGTCACCCTCCCTGAAAGTGCAACGCTATACCGTAGAAGATATCGAGTGAGACTGAGATGATAACCATAATAATCACTCCGGCTAAATCATAAACCTTCCACTGCCCATATTTTTCTTAATCACACCTATTGATTAATATCAATTTTTACCGCTAATAATCGTACACCAGACAACAATGTTACAAACATATTTTATTTATGAACATAAAAGGCCTAACCACAAACATAGTCGGTAAAACACAGGGCGACAGCAAGGGTATAAAACCTTCCGTAGCATCAGGTGATCATGCCCCGCATACCAATCCCCCTATACAAGCACAAACACTCAAGGCCTTGCAAACCATGATCCAGAGCCTGCAATTAGGCAAGGTTTTTGACGTCATCGTAACGCGTGTAGAAGGTTCAATGATCACCCTGCAAATACCTGGTTCCCCAGCCGATGCACCGGTATTACAGGCCGAGATGAAATCACCTCCAGCACTAGGTACCCGGCTGACCTTGCAATTAACCGACGATATCACTAAACCGGAACTCAAAGTCATCGCAACACCAAACTCACCGCAAGATGCCGTATCACGCAATCTTCGCACCACGCTGCAACAACAACAGGCCATGACACCTTTGTTGGCCAATCTTGCCTTGCTGGCCAAAAATACAAACATGGCATCAGCAGCTCTGCCAAAAGAAGTGATCGAGACGGTGCACCAACTCGTACAACAATTTTCCCATGCAGTACAAATCAAAGAAGCACAAGGACTCAAACAGGCCATGCAACAATCCGGCCCCTATCTTGAATCAACCCTCGCCAAACAAAGCCTGCCCGCAGGATCAAAAGTAACGGAGGTGACTCCCACGCAAACCATGAATATGATACCCGGCAGCACCGTTGATAAGACAAACAGCGAAGCAGGCAAACAAGCTCGCATCGATATGGTTACCCAAACCATTCAAAGTATGAGCAGGGCAATGCAACAACAACCTGTACCGGATGTACGAGCCAATCTGTTACGCCTGGCAACCGTCATACGCGCCACTGCCGAACTACATAGCATGCAACAAAATACCGCCAATGGAGATAATAAAACAACAGGCAATACCACAAGACCCGTAGTGACACCCTTGCCTGAGAGCCTGCTAAACAGCAAACCCCTGGCACCACTGGATACAGCCAGCTCTATACTCACGACAAAACCTGCCAGCTATAGTTCAGAGCAGATCTTGCCCCAAAATCTGGGCATGATCCGCAGCCAAACCCCTCAGCCTCAGGCAGCAGCCCAGGCCAGCCTGGTCAATATTCTCAATACAGGGGCGGCCCTCGATGAATTACTCGGTCAGGTTGAGGGTGCCCTGGCACGTATCCACGTACAACAATTACAAAGCGCTGCAACCGAACAGCAAAATCGACCGGTCTGGGCCATGGAGCTACCAATACGAACAGAACAAGGCATCGACCTGTTTGATATGCGTATCCAGCGCGACACAGAAGAGCATGCCGAAGGTGATCCGAAGGCACCCTGGACAGTCACACTGGCCTTTGATCTAGAAAAACTGGGGGCCATCAGGGCACAAGTCACTCTTTATGGCGAAGACCGGGTCAGCACTATTTTCTGGGCAGAACAGCAGGAGACCAGCACCTATTTTAATCAACACCTGGACAAGTTGGAGAGCCGACTAAAACATGTTGGATTAGATGTAGCCCGACTGGATTGCCGCCATGGGAAACCCGATCCCCCTTCCCCTTCACGGGAACCCCGCTTGGTGGATGAAAAAGTATGAGTGATGACCATCCCATAACACGACCAACCATTGCCGTCGCTCTCAACTACAATGAGGAATCGGCTCCCCGTGTCACCGCCAAAGGGGTAGGTGATATGGCTGAACACATCATGGCCATTGCCAAAGCTAATAATATCCCCTTGCAAGAAAACCCCGAACTGGTCAAAGTACTGGTCGAACTCGAACTGGGCACACAAATACCCGAAGCCCTGTACCTAGCCGTCGCAGAAGTGATCGCCTTTGCCTATTTATTGCGTGGCAAATTCCCCAAAAACTGGAATACGAATCACTAACCTATTCATCCCACCTTAATATAGAGTCTCCGCATAAACTAATACCTGATAATAAACCATAAGATAAGACGTTATATGTTAAGGATTAGGAGTACAAGAATCCACACAACCCCCAGAAAAATCGTGCACTGTGATCCGTTTTTTAATGATAAACAACGGCCCTTATCAGAATTAAAAAACGCCGTTTGACGTTTGCCTTGATGAAAACAACCGTTGGGTAAATCTGGCACAGGTTATTTCCCAGAGATGAACTTACCCTGGCCTAATACTCAAGTCTTAATGCCACACAGGGTTGTCCCACCAAGGATGCATGTATCGTAATTGGTGCCGTCATCATCAAACATGAGCGGTGCCTGAGCGAAGCAGAAACAATAATACAGATCCAGGAGAACATGTATTTGCACTATTTTCTTGGCTTAACCGATTTTCAAAGCAAGGCCGTTTTTGCACGGTCATTATTTGTTGACATCAGAAAAAGAATGGGGGAATAGGTCTTTAAGGCGTTTGAACAAAGCATCATTACGGCCCTAGAAACACAAAAATAAACGCCGACAATGAATCAGGCACAGATAACGATGTCGATTTTGACAGCCAAACAATAGAAGAAACGACCATAAAGGTCACCACACATCAAGAAAACATAGTCCTGGATGTGACGGTCATGGCTACCTGCCTGAATTGCCCACCATCACGGAAGGTAACATCAGCAATATTAAAATAGGTCGCACACTGACCTTCCCCAAAGGCAGCATTGTCGCTATCGGCCTAGGGTATAACTATAACCAACTGACTTCAAAAGGAGTACTCTTTGTCTCGCGTCTTAAGTCGGGTGCGAAAATACGTATTGTATGTCGCCATTCGCCATTCGGTATTCGGTATTCGGTATTCGGTATTCAATGATAAAGGGATCACCCGTGATCAAACCATTGAATTCACGGGGAAGCAGATGGCATCGAGGTGTCACCTTTGACTGCGCCGTATTGGTTAGCGTGATCCTGAGACCGGCAAGCACTATGTTTTTCTGACGAACCATTTCAAGCTAATGGCCAAGACCATTGCCGATATCTATAAAGTGCGGTGGCAGGTAGAATTGTTCTTTAAATGGATAAAACCGAACCTGAAGATCAAATCCTTTATCGGTACCAGTAAGAATGCCGTTATGACACAGATATGAATTGCTCTGTGCGTTTATTTGATCTTGGCCTTTATCAAGTTCCTGTCGGAATTTAACAAAAGCATGCAGCAAATTCTGCGAATATGACAGCTCAATCTCTTTAATAAACAGGATCTGATGACCTTGCTGCGAGAGGTTCCTATTGGTGAGGCGCCATCAGCAAGAAATCAGTTGGAGTTAATATGAACGTTAACGGGACAGCAGTGATGTCATATGTATTAGTCTCGACTTGATCTGGCACATCACTTGCAAAAGTGAGAGTTACCCGTTTTGATAAAGGTATCGAATCTTTAAATCAAAACAACAAAAGGTAACTCTCAATGATCCATACTAACAATCCCATAATCAAACACAAAGCCGGTTTACTCAATTTAGCGGA
>JAFLJQ010000166.1 GCA_022712915.1 Gammaproteobacteria bacterium
CTTAAGGCAGCGGTTCTGCGTGCATTAGAATACTTGTCAACGAATGCAAAACGCGCTCACCCTGAACGTGATAGGTTGTCAGGTCGCGCTAAGCTTGGATTGACGCCTGTTTTTTGTACAGCTTAAGAACTAACGTATGAACCACGATAACATGTTGATGTTTTTTCGAAAGACCAATTACTTCTAATAAGTTTTTAAGCAGGGTTCGTATAGGCTTATTTTACTTATTAAGGACATTGTTAAATATGGTTTAAACCACCCCACGCAATATTATCGTGAGTTTAATAACTAGGATCATACATAAGCTTTTTAATTGATCCTGATAAATCGTTGGGGTAGGGATTTTGAGCCAGATTTTGTTCATAGGCTTTCTTTGAAACTGCACAGGCAATATTTAGAGAGATGGCGCGAATATCTTTTAGTGGCGGATAAATTGTTCCTTTCTCTAGATCTTCAGGTTTAACCATGTCAGCAAGGGCATCGGCTGCGGCCAAGAACATTTCGTCTGTTATCCTATTGGCCTGGCAGGCAACAGCACCTAATCCAACACCGGGAAAGACATACGCATTGTTTCCCTGTCCAGGGTGGTAAGTTTTATTTTTATAGTTAACAATTTTAGATGGACTTCCACTTGCAAATATAGCCCGTCCGTCTGTCCATTCATAGACTTGTTGTGACGTACACTCTGCATGTGAGGATGGATTGGATAGTGCAAAAATGGCTGGACGATCATTGATTTCGGCCATAAGCCGGATCGCTCCTTCAGTAAAGGTGCCCTGTACACCAGTGGCACCAATCAGTATATGTGGTTTGATTGATTTAATGGCATCAGTGAAAGACATTGCTGGATGATCCTGTGTATATGGCAATATATGTTCAGCAAGATTCTGGCGAGATTTAACAAGCAAGCCGGCTTGATCAACAAACCATAATCGTTGCAGAGCATCGTTATTGCTCAGGCCAGCCTTGCATAATGCTGGATGAATTAAATCGGCCATCCCGGTAGCAGCTGAACCTGCACCCAAAAACATAATACGCAAGTCGGCAAAATTATGGCCGGAAATGCGAGTTGAACTATAGATGCCTGCCAGAATTGTGGCCGCAGTACCTTGAATGTCATCATTGAAACATAAGACCCGATCACGGTAGGTATTGAGTAACATATAAGCATTGGGGGTCAAGAAGTCTTCAAACTGAATCAGGGCTTTTGGAAAAATTTCTTGGACACTTGTAACAAATTCTTTGACTAAATCATTGTATGCATCACCTGTCAACCTCGTTTGTTTAACACCCAGATAGAGCGGGTCAGTACGCAGTTCCTTGTTATTGGTACCGACATCAAGCATAACGGGCAAACACTGCTCCGGGTAGATACCTGCACCGGCTGTATACAGTGCCAGCTTACCGATAGGGATACCCATGCCGTTGGCACCAAGATCACCTAAACCTAGAATACGCTGGCCATCGGTGATCACGATTATGCGTACATCGCGTTCTGGCCAGTTAGACAGGATCTCATGCATCCGACCACGATCATCGGGTGTAATATAAAATCCGCGAGGTTCTCTAAAAATATGTGCAAATTGTTGACAGGCCTCGCCAACGGTGGGTGTATAAATGATGGGCATAATTTCATCAATATGATCGATCAATACACGATAAAATAAGCGCTCATTGCGGCCTTGCAAGGCAAATAAAAAAATATAACGTTCAATATCATATTCTTTGCGGCTCAAATTCTCTAGAACACGTTGCATTTGTCTTTGTTGACTTGATACACCAGCAGGCAATAGTCCTCTTAAGCCATATCGGTCACGTTCGGCTTCACTAAAAGCCGAACCTTTATTTAATTTAGGATTGTGCAGAACATCAAATCCGGTAGGTTCTTTTTTCAAGATGTTCTCCTTCTGGCTGTGGCCACTAGCAGCCCTGTTGTGAGGTGCAATGGTTAAGTTCTGATAACAAATAATTTATCTTGCGTCATATCTTCCATGGTGAAGGGAATGCCACCGATACCCAAACCTGAAGTGCGATGTCCGGCAAAGGGCATCCAGTCGACACGAAAGGCAGTGTGGTCGTTGACCATCACTGCTGCGGCATCCAGTGCTTGTGCCGTATGAATGGCGCGGTCGATATCTTGCGTGAATACAGCGGCTTGAAAAGCAACGGGGAGGGCATTGGCCTGGTTAATGGCTTCTTGTATATCATCGTAGCCATAAATGCAGATTACTGGGCCGAAGATTTCTTGCGTTGAAACTTTTGCATTCATAGCGGGTTCAACAAGGATAGTTGGGGCGTAGAGGCGTTCGCTTATACGTTTACCTCCGATCACACACTTTGCGCCTGACTCAATGGCTTCATTGACCCATTGTTCAACCCGATCCACTTCGGCGGGGTGTATCAGTGGCCCTACTTCCGTGGTGGCATCGGTAGGGTCCCCCACCTTGAGTACCTCAACCTGTTTCTTTAGTGCCGTAATGAGTTCTTCCTTGATGGCATTATCAACAAATACCCGTTGCACTGAAACACAAACCTGGCCAGCATGATAATAGCCCCCCTTAACCAATGATGGCAGCATGCGTTTTAGATCAGCATCCGCCGCCACAATAACCGGTGCGGCACCACCATGTTCTAGCGCACAACGTGTTCCCGGCGCTAATTGACTTCGCAAACTCCAACCCACCCGTGTTGATCCAATAAAGCTAAAGAAGGCCACTCGAGGATCGGTGACTAATTTTTCAGCTGATGAGCGATCACAAACACAGGCCTGACACCATTCTGAGGGTAAGCCAGCCTGGTGAATTAACGCGACTAAACGCAAACAACTTAAAGGGGTATGCGCGGCAGGTTTAATAATGACAGGGCAGCCTGTAGCGATAGCCGGTACGACCTGATGCACAATCAAGTTTAAAGGATGGTTGAATGCACTCACGGCGACCACGACTCCGATGGGTTCCTTCACGGTAAAAGCCAATCTACCCGCACCTGCGGCAGAGAGTTCCATGGGAATTTGTTTGCCCTTGAGTTGGCCTATCTCTTCAATAGCCAGTTCCACACCATTGATGGCGCGAGTCACTTCAATCTGTGCATCCGTTAATGGCTTACCGCCTTCACGGGCGATTAAAATGGCCAGTTCATCCGCATGTGATTGCATTAGAACAATTAGTCGGCGAAGTATTTCAATACGTTGGTATGCGGGCAAGCCTTGTTTATTGTTACGATGAATGTCAGAGGCCCGTGTCAGCATAGCTTCAACAGCGGCCTGATCATTTAGCGGGACACCTTCAATCGTAGCACCATCATAAGCCTGAACCACGGTTAATGTTTTAATTGTACTCATTTTATATTCCTTAAATCAGACATATTTTTTCGGCTAGCTCATCAATTAGGACACGTTTATTCTCAGAATAATCCACGGGGACTTCAATCAGGTGAACACCTTTCTCATTGTAACAAGACTCAAGCAGTGCCACAAAATCTTCCGTGGCTTCAACTCGATGTCCGTGTGCGCCATAACTTTTGGCATAAGCAACAAAGTTCGGGTTACCAAACTCCAGTCCCCAATCGGCAAAACCGTTACCCGCCTGTTTCCAGCGTATCATGCCATAACTGTCATCTCGTAATACCAGCACCACCAGATTAAGCTTTAGACGTATTGCGGTCTCCATTTCCTGACTATTCATCATAAACCCACCATCGCCACAGATAGCCATGACTCTACGTTTTGGATAGAGCATGGCAGCCATCATGCCAGAGGGTAAACCGGCACCCATGGTGGCCAGTGCGTTATCGAGTAACACGGTATTCGGTTCGGGGGTCTGATAGTTGCGGGCGAACCAGATCTTGTAGACGCCATTGTCTAAGGCAATGATGCCATCCTCGGGCATAACTTTGCGTACATCCGCAACCAGACGCTGGGGTATCATCGGGAAACGTGGGTCATCTGTTCCCTCATGCATGTTTGCCTGGACATGTTCTCGTACACGCATAAAATACTTGAAGTCATGTGTGGGTATGGCTTCCAGTTTATCGGTGAGATGTATGAAAGAGGTTGCAATATCACCAATTAATTCCAGTTGTGGAAAGTAGACATCATCAACTTCGGCAGAATTAAAATTAATATGAATGACATGTTTTCCACCATGTTCCATGAAAAAGGGTGGCTTTTCTACCACATCGTGACCGGCATTGATAACCAGATCGGACTGATCAATCGCGCAGTGAAGATAGTCGCCTGATGATAATGCGGCGGTTCCTAAATATAAGTGATGATAGCCACCGATGACACCCTTACCCATTTGTGTATTAAAAAAGGGAATGCCCGTTTTTTCAACAAAGCCTTTGAGTGCATTGACGATACGTTTTCGGTTGGCACCTGCACCGACCAATAATAAAGGATGTTTGGCATTGCGAATCATCTCTACTGCCTGTTTAAGTGCTTTTTTGTCGGCATCAGGACGACGGGCGTTGTTGACAGTAAACAGATGTGATGACTCGGCATATTCTGCTGCAATATCTTCTGGTAACTCCAGATGAACGGCACCCGGACGTTCTTCTTCCGCCAGCCGAAAGGCTTCTCGAACCAAACTGGGAATTGTCGTCGCGTTCACGATCTGTTTGGCAAACTTTGTGATGGGTTGCATCATATTCACCACATCAACAATTTGAAATCGTCCCTGTTTGCTTTGCTTAATAGGTTTTTGCCCGGTAATCATCAACATGGGCATCGCACCCAGTTGAGCATAAGCGGCGGCTGTCACCAGGTTGGTGGCACCTGGGCCGAGTGTGGCGAGACAAACCCCGACTTTGCCAGTAAGGCGACCGTAGGTGGCGGCCATAAATCCGGCACCTTGTTCGTGCCGAGTTAAGATTAATTTAATTTTAGAGGTTCGTAGCGATTCGAGTAGATCAAGGTTTTCTTCACCAGGAACGCCGAAGATGTATTCCACACCTTCATTCTCCAGAGCCTTAATGAACAGGTCGGAGGCTTTAATGTTTTTAAACTCTTTCATGTCTTGTCCTTACAGGTATTTATGTGATTTAGTTTTTAGACATTTAATTTTGGTATTCGGCTAACATATCTTGCTGGGGATACAAAATGTCTAGCGGGATTGAGGTGCTATTGGGCTGTACTATGCGACAGTGCTTGCGTGTCAGTTCTCGTGGGTGCAAAACCCCACAGGAGTGCGCAATCAAGCCCGTACCATAATGAAGTTTATAGACAAAATTTTTGACTTGTACTGCCTTCTCTTCAGGATTTAATTTTTTTTGTAAATGCTCGTCATGTGTTGTGATACCTGTAGGGCAGGTATTTTTGTTGCACTTGAGTGCCTGGATACATCCCAGGGCCAATAGAAAACCTCGTGCAGAGGTAATAAAACCAGCGCCGCTGCATAATACCCATGCCACTCCTGTTGGGGTAATCAGTTTGCCAGAAGCGATCAGTTTGATACGTTCACGTAAACCATAGCGGGTTAGAATATCGACCACCATCGGCAAGGCTTCCTTAATGGGCAGACCTACATCGTCCATTAGGGGCATGGGTGCTGCGCCAGTACCCCCATCACAGCTATCAATAGTGATGAAGTCTGGAGCCGATTCAATACCACTATGCTGGATTTCCTCACAGAGAATTTCCAGCCAACCATAGGAGCCGATAACCGCTTTAAAACCGGTGGGTTTCCCCGTGATGTCACGGACATGTTGATGAAAGTCGAGCAGTTCTTTGACGTTACTGATTTCTGGGTGACGGTTGGGGGAAATGGAATCTTTCCCTGGCTCGATACCTCGAATAAACGCAATATCCCTTGTTACTTTCGCCCCTGGCAAGATGCCGCCTTTTCCCGGTTTGGCTCCCTGACTAATTTTGATCTCGAACATTTTAATTTGTGGATGGGTGGCGATTTCACGCAGCTTAGTGTCATCAAGTTTACCATCGGTTGACCGTACACCATATTTTGCCGTACCAATTTGCATAACAAGATCACATCCACCTTCGAGGTGGTAAGGCGATAAACCTCCTTCGCCTGTATTCATCCAGCAACCTGCCAGTTTGGCTCCTTTGGATAAAGCACGCACGGCAGGTTTGGACAATGCGCCGTAGCTCATGCCAGAGATATTAATGAGTGAACTTGCTTGATAGGGTTCTCGACAATAAGGACCAATAGTAATAGGTGGGGAGGTGGTGGCATGTTCATCCAGTGTTGGGAATGGACAATTGATGAACAGGGGTGTGCCGGGTGGGCTAAGATTTTTGGTCGATCCAAAAGCAACGGTGTTGTCTATTGCCTTGGAAGATTTATAAACCCATTCTCGTTCTGCCCGGTTAAAGGGCATTTCTTCCCGATCCAGGGCAAAAAAATATTGTCTAAAAAATTCCCCTAAAGTACTGAAGAGATAACGGAAACGACCAATAACGGGGTAATTACGTCTAATGGCATCCTTAGTTTGCGTGACATCCTTGATAAACAATAACGCAACAAAGAGAACCAATATACCGATTAGAAAAATGAATAGTGTGGCAAAAAAGATCAGTCCCTGTCCCGCGAGTTCAGTTAGTAACGTCATCTTTCAAACCTTCTATAATTATCGGTAGATTTTTTAAAAAAATGATCTCAGCAAGACATCAATTCATGCCTTTAGTTACGGATTAGTCATTAAACTTAACGTGTCAATGAAGCAACAAACTTCAAATATAGTTTAGTATGCTCTATATAATTTACACATTTAAAAATTTAATGAATTGGACACCCGTGATGACCTCACCTTTGTCAAACCGTAGACATTGTTATAAGGCTCTCAAGCTATCTTTAGTCGTGGGTACAGCACTGTGTCTGGTTAATAATTCCTATTTCTCTGGTGAATTATGGCGCATATTTCTAAACTATTTTGTACCCTTTATGGTTTCCCTGTATTTCAGAGTGGCTTTATTGTCTGATATTCGAAAGGGTAATATATAATGGGGAAGAGTAAACCATGTTATCAAAAATGGCACATTCATGTCCCAAGCTCAATCGCTGCAAATCAGCTGAGACATCATGTGGGTGTTTACTTCATTTTGTTTAGCCAAACATTAATCGTTAAACGGATAACTCGTAATGTTATATACTCATCTCCGCGTTATCTGTTATAGCCCAGCAAAAACCGAATTAATAAAGAGTGGTGTTTAATGAGTGAAGAGTTGGTACTGGATAAAAATACTTCATCTGCGGATAGCACATTACCCTTTGCTGACGATACATTTCTGGTGGCGCTCAGAGTCCAGATGTTAAAATTTGCCATATTGCAATTGGGTGACCGCCATCTGGCAGAGGATGCCGTGCAGGAAGCACTGACCGGGGCACTCAAGAATACAAAATCATTTGGCGGTAAGGCGGCACTGAAAACCTGGGTATTTGCCATCCTTAAAAATAAGATTGCAGATGTACTGCGTCACAAGCAACGCCAGATTAATACCGGTAGCCTATTGTCTCAAGATGAAGAAGGTGAGGATTTCTCCATGCTTTTTGACAGCAAGGGAAACTGGCAACCCGATGAACAACCACGGGATTGGGGAAATCCTGAGGCCATGCTCAAGCAACAACAGTTCTGGCAAGTATTTGAAGCATGCCTTGAAGGGTTGCCGCCACAACAGGGCAAGGTCTTCATGATGCGTGAATTTGTCGGCCTGGAAACAGAAGAAATTTGTGCAGCCGCGAGTATCTCCATGAGCAACCTGTTTGTGACACTGCATCGCGCCCGTTTACGCTTAGGAAAGTGCCTGGAGCACAAATGGTTTTTTAAGGAGGAATACTCATGTTGAGCTGCCGTGAAACGACACAACTTTTATCAGAATCCCAGGAAAGACCACTAAGCCTGAGTGAGAAAACGGTGCTGCGCCTTCATGTGATGATGTGCTCCAGTTGCCGTCACTGCCAGCAGCATATGAACATTCTGCGTATGGTGAGCAAGGCATTTGCAAATGGGGCTAATGAAAATAAAGATAAAGATGAATAATTGTGTGAACATTAGTGCATATGTGTGTCTAATGATTCCGGGGTGGACGATGAATTGTTGACCTTTGTTGTGTTCGTCCTCATTTTGGCAGCAAGGAATGTGCTATCTGGTACGACTGATTGGCTTGCGATCAGGCGTGAGTGTATCTACTAGAGAACTTAACGGGCTTTTGAGCCATGTTCTCTGGAAATGGGTAGGGGTTTCTTGCACTGTTTCCTTGAACCCATTTCCAGCCTCGTTGGGTTCTGGGTGGCTGTTCACTCTCCGATTCGGAGGTGTTTAACCCCAAATATCCCCATATCTCCATATTTTCAGGGAGTTTTACCTGTTATTTCAAATATATTACGGGCCGTTTGTAAGAAAACGATCTGTTCACCGACTAATATAATATTGCAATTATAAAGGATCCAACATGCACGCCACACTCCCCTTGCTTCAGAAAATCGGGTTTTCAGTACTACATCGTGGCGCTCTGGAAACGCTTCAAGTCAACCTCGGTTACCGTTGTAACCAGAGCTGCTTGCACTGCCACGTTAATGCTGGCCCTAACCGCAAAGAAATGATGGATGACGCGACCCTCACGTTGATTCCTGACGTCCTCGCGGCACGTCAGATCAGCAGATTGGATCTCACTGGTGGGGCACCGGAGTTGCACGATGGTTTTCGTAGTCTGGTGAAACAAGCGACTGCTATGGGCGTGCAGGTCGTTGATCGTTGCAATCTGAGCATCTTATTCGAACCGGGACAAGAAGACCTGGCTGAATTTCTGGCACAGCAGCAGGTGGAAATAGTCGCCTCGTTGCCGTGTTACACCCTCGACAATGTAGACCAGCAGCGTGGCAAAGGCGTGTTCGATAAGAGCATTGCCGCATTGCAAAAACTCAATGCCCTTGGTTATGGCTGCGAAGGGTCAGGGTTGATGCTCAATCTGGTCTATAACCCGCAAGGGCCATCGTTACCGCCAGCAGAGGATGTACTGCAATCGGACTACAAGCGCGAACTGCACCAGCACCACGGCATTGTCTTTAACCAGCTCTTTGCGCTGGCCAATATGCCTATTCAGCGTTTTGGTTCGACGTTGATCTCCAAGGGCTTGTTCAAGGATTACATGCGCCTGTTAAAAGAGAACTACGCGGCGGCCAACCTCGGCAATGTCATGTGCCGAAGTCTGGTTAGTGTCGATTGGCGGGGTTTTTTATATGATTGTGATTTCAACCAGCAACTCGACTTGCCTATATCCAGTTTCAGTTCTAATTCTACATCCATTGACGGTCACTCACATTTACGAGATCTATTGCATGTCGATCCTGCCGGGCAAGCGATTCGTGTGGCGGACCATTGTTACGGTTGCACCGCCGGGCAGGGCAGCAGTTGCGGTGGTGCGCTGAGTGACTAAGGTAAAACAATAATGAAAAAAATTGGATTGATTATCCTGTTGGTGATGCTGATTGCCGTCTTTTTTATTTTTGACCTTGATCGCTGGCTGACCTTCGAGGCGCTCAAACAGAGTCAGGCGCAATTCGCTGACCTTCGAGCGGCATCACCGTGGTTGGTTACGAGTAGCTTTTTTATCATTTATATTGCAGTAACGGCATTATCCTTACCCGGTGCAACGATCATGACACTGGCCGCTGGTGCTTTGTTCGGCCTGATGACGGGTATGGTGCTGGTTTCGTTTGCCTCCAGCATTGGTGCCACACTGGCCTTTCTGGTGTCACGTAATGTGTTGCGTGATAGCATTCAGCGTCGTTTTGGCGACAAACTCAAGGCCATCAATGACGGCATTGCCAAAGACGGCGCTTTTTATCTTTTTACACTGCGCCTGGTGCCCGCATTTCCGTTCTTCCTTATCAACCTGGTGATGGGGTTGACGCCGATCCGAACCACTACATTTTATGTTGTCAGCCAGGTCGGTATGTTGGCGGGTACACTGGTTTATGTTAATGCTGGTACACAACTGGCCCAACTTGATAGCCCATCGGGCATCCTTTCGCCGGGTCTGCTGTTCTCATTTGTCTTATTGGGTGTGTTCCCTTTGCTGGCCCGTAGTGTGGTACGGCGCATCCAGCGCCGCCGCATTTTTGCACGTTGGAAACGTCCAAAACATTTTGATCGTAATCTCGTGGTGATCGGTGCCGGTGCAGCGGGGTTGGTTAGTGCCTACATCGCCGCTGCGGTGAAGGCCAGGGTGACGTTGATCGAGGCACATAAGATGGGTGGTGATTGCCTGAACTATGGTTGTGTACCGAGCAAAGCCATCATCAAGAGCGCCAAGCTGGCACAACAAATGCGCCACGGTGATCAGTACGGGCTGGAAGCGCTAGAACCCAAATTTAGTTTTCGCTCGGTCATGGCTCGCGTGCATGACATTATTCGTCTGGTCGAACCGCATGACAGCATTGAGCGTTATAGCAAGCTCGGCGTGGAAGTGCTGCAAGGTTATGCACGCATAATCGATCCATGGACGGTGGAGATTACACTCAACGATGGCAGCATCCAGAAGCTGACCACCCGCAGCATTGTCATCGCTGCTGGTGCACATCCTTTTGTACCGCCGTTGCCGGGCATTGATGAAGTAGGTTACCTCACCAGTGATACATTGTGGGAAGAATTTGCCAAACTGGATGAACCGCCTAAACGCTTAGTCGTATTGGGTGGCGGTCCCATTGGTTGCGAACTGGCACAGAGTTTTATTCGCCTCGGTTCGCAAGTGACTCAGATCCAGCGCGGCCCGCGTATTATGCCGAATGAAGATGAAGAGGTTTCAGCACTGGCCCGTTCGGCCCTCGAACGTGATGGTGTCACGGTGCTCACCGGCCATGATGCGGTGCGTTGTGAGCATGATGTAAAAGAGGGCTATGAACGCAAGTTCATCGTTGTTAAAAATAATGGTGAGGAACATCGTATTGAGTTTGATGCTCTGATTTGCGCGGTGGGTCGGGTTGCTCGCCTGAGCGGATATGGCCTGGAAGATCTGGGTATTGAAACGGAGCGCACAGTGGTCACTAATGAGTATCTTGAAACACTCTACCCCAATATTTTTGCGGCAGGTGACGTGGCAGGCCCCTATCAGTTCACTCATACCGCCGCACATCAGGCGTGGTTTGCCGCCGTTAATGCATTGTTCGGTGAATTCAAACGTTTTAAAGTCGACTATTCCGTCATTCCCTGGTGTACCTTCATCGATCCCGAAGTGGCACGGGTCGGACTAAACGAGCAAGAGGCAAAGGCAAAAGGTATTGCCTATGAGCTAACGAAGTACGGAATCGATGATCTCGATCGCGCCATAGCCGACAGTGCTGCATATGGTTTTGTGAAGGTGCTCACCGTGCCGGGTAAGGATCGTATCCTCGGCGTCACCATTGTCGGTGAACATGCTGGTGACTTGCTAGCCGAATTTGTATTGGCCATGAAACACGGGTTGGGACTTAACAAGATCCTTGGCACTATTCACATCTATCCAACCCTGGCGGAGGCGAACAAATATGCTGCGGGAGAATGGAAACGCGCCCATGCACCGCAGCGGGTACTAGCATGGCTGGAACGCTACCACACATGGAAAAGGGGCTAGGCATGAAGCATCTTCTTGTAGCACTGCTTTTCTTGTCGCCATTGCTCAACGTGCAAGCGGCTGAAATTAACGCTGGGTTTAATCACTCTGCTTGGGATGCCTTACTAAAAAAATACGTGATTTCAACTCAAGATGGCCTGACCACACAAGTTGATTATGCCGGTATCGCAGCAGATCGTGCGAAGCTTAAAACCTATCTTGATGCCACCTCGGCTGTGAGTCGCAAGGCGTTTGATCGTTGGTCAACGCAACAACAGTTGGCCTTCCTCATCAATGCCTACAATGCCTGGACAGTAGAGTTAGTGCTGAGCGGCTACCCCGATATTGAATCGATCAAGGATCTTGGCTCGTTTTTCTCATCACCGTGGAGCAAGCGTTTTATTCCCCTGTTGGGTGAGACACGCACGTTGGATGACATTGAACACAATCTGATTCGCGGCTCGGGCCGCTATAACGAGCCACGCATTCACTTCGCCGTCAACTGCGCCAGTATCGGTTGTCCGGCGCTGCGCCCGGAGGCCTTCCTCACAGAGAGACTTGAAACCCAACTTGAGCAATCAGCCCAGATGTTTATGGCCGACCGAACACGTAACTCCCTGTACAGAGATGGGGATGACGATATCCTCAGGCTATCGAAGATTTTCAAATGGTATCGCGGCGACTTCGAAAAAGGCTGGCGCGGCGCAACCACACTCGGCCAGTTTCTTGTGCTCTATAGAAAGTCACTCAAACTCAATGCGAATACTGTTGAGCGTTTGAAAGCCGGTTTGATTGATATTGAATTTCTTGATTACGACTGGCGGTTGAATAAAATGTAGGGGGTTGGTTTCTTCGGTGCCTAGCCGTATATTTTTAATAAAGGGCACCTCTAATAATTCACTGAAGCCGTGCTGTCTTCGTTGAAAAGCGGCTCAAATTGCTCATTTACTTCGTGTAAACTGCGCATTTTCACCGCTTTTCGCCTCGACATCAGCACCTTGATTGAATTTTTAGAGGCACCCTAAACTAAAAAAAAGACAAAATCGAGTCATAGAAAATTTTCGGCTAATAATATAAACAATTTTTTTTGATTCTGAGGTACAAAAGAGGGTTAATGATAAAGACTTAACGAACTTTCTACCACCAGCCAGATTTCATGCCGTGCCTTATCAAGGCATAGACAGAGTATCCAGTGGACTGGTGACTGTAATGCCTGGCTTATTGAGCACATGGGTGTAGATCATGGTTGTTGAAACATCGGCATGCCCCAGCAATTCCTGGACAGTTCTAATATCGTTGCCCGACTCGAGTAAGTGTGTTGCAAACGAGTGTCGCAAGGCGTGGCAATTTACCTTTTTGGCAAAGCCAATCTTGTCTGAGGCAGCTTTTATCGATTTTTGTAATACCCGTTCATGTACATGATGGCGCCGTACAGCACCCGAGCGCGGGTCTTCTGAAATTGTTGAAGCTGGGAACACATATTGCCACCGGTATTCCTTCACTGCATTAGGATATTTTCTTGCCAAGGCACTAGGCAGATAGACACTGCCAAAGCCTTTCACAATATCATCTGCATGGGTTTTCTTTACTGCTTCAAGTTGTACTTTCAATAGTTCAACTAGACGCTTTGGTAGGGGGACAACCCGATCCTTACCACCCTTGGCATTTCTAATCATGATCTGTTGGTAATCGAAATCGACATCCTGAACACGCAAACGTACACATTCCATCAGCCGCATTCCACAACCATACAACAGACTCGCCATCAGACAGCGTGTTGAATTCTCGATGTGAGTCAGCAACTGACTTACCTGTTCCCGTGTCAATACAACAGGTAATCGGCGTGGTTTCTTCGAATGTCGAAACCCGCCAAAATCTTTAATCTCTTTTTCCAGTACGTTTTTATAAAAGAAAACAAGCGCATTGAGCGCTTGTGACTGGGTACTGCCTGCCACATTACGGTTAATAACCAAATGTTCCAGATACCTGACAATGGATTCTTCCTGTAAATCTATCGGATCAGACATATTATGAAAATTGATATACCGTGCCAACCAACTACTATAGGCGCGCTCTGTTCGAATTGAGTACTGTCGAACCCTGATCTCGGCCATCAGGCGTTCAAAATATACTGGAAATAACTTGGTGACCTTTGTCAAAAGCCCATTGGTATCTCTATCGCCTTTTCCATGTTGGCGTTGTTCACCTTCCGGCCTAACAGGCCAACGACTGTCACGGGCAATCGTGGCATGATCAGAGGGTAAATCAACGGCGGCATCAATATGATCCTGCCAGGGGAAATTTACTGCCCAGCCCACCTTAACCAGCTCAACGAATAAAATCTGCAATGCCTTGACGATTTGCCTGTATTGCCAGTTTTTTAATTGGGGTTTTTGGCCCATCTCGTGTAAATATTTATCCACATGTTGCGGCGTATGTTCGAAGAGGCGCTCAGTTGAATGCGCTTTGATATAACCTTCTGCATGCAACACATGCCACCGCACAGCACTGTCCTTAATGCCATAACTTTTTGATTTAATAATGAAATTATCCCAGAAACGGGTGATTGTATCGTCGGTCATAACACCATCCTTAGTACCTTGGGAGCCAGTAAAGCTCGTGATTATTCCGTAATTCACATACAAATATGTGGTAAATTCAAATAAATGACAATAATTAACCCGCGTTCGTATTATCAGCTAAATCGGGTATTATACGAACGTTCGTATAATACGGTAGATAAGGTGAGTTACGAACGTTCGTCGATATAACTGTTAGGTATTCACAAAGGAGAACAGAATATGGTTACATTTAATAAGCTATGGGAGAAGCACCCGACAATTACAGGTGATGACAATCCGTGCAAAACAAATGGGAGATCAAATTATCCGAATCAATGTGCGATTCGCGTGGGAGTGAGTTTAGCTAAGTGTGATGTAAATACCTCTATGATTCCAGGAGCGGAACATTGTTGGCACAAACATGATAAGTCACTTGGACATATTATTCGTGCAGAGGAATTGGCAAAGGGTCTAGAAAAGTATTTTGTTTTCATTCCTGGAGTTCAAAAAGTACAGAAAGTTAACCCTGAAGATTTCAAAGGCACGCTCCGAGGGAAAAGAGGAATTATATTTTTTAAGGATTTTTGGCGAAGAACTAACAATGGGAAAAAAGAGAGTTTTAGAAATAGAAGCGGAGATCATATTGACCTATGGAATGGCCATCGAATAACTGACTGGACCTCGTGGGCAAGAATTAATATGCGTATTGGACGGTTTGGGCTTCATTCTATTTCTGATGAATGGTCTGATTATGAAGATTCCAAATCTATATGGTTTTGGAGAGTGTTGTGAAAAGGGCGATAAGTATTTTTATGGTCTCAATAGCAGCTCTTGTTTTAGGTACTTTTCTATTGGTTCCGATAACTAATAAAATATATTGGAAAATAATGAATCTTTCACCTGGTCCTGACGCAGAATCTGAATTATTAAAATTTCTTATTTTAGTCCAATGGCCTACTTTTTTAATAATTGGTGGTATTTTAGGTAACTGGTTATACAAAAAATACCTAACAAATGCATCCAATGGACAGTCAAAAGCGTCATGATTTTTGCGAAGCAAAAATACATGCCCCTTTCGCCTGCCATTGATGCTGAGCGTTAGTGCGCCAAGCGAAGCTTGGTGTACCTTGCAAGGTGAAAGTCCTTGTCTAGTAAGGTCTAGCCAACCACTAGTATCGAGTGTTGCATCTGTTGCGGAGTTAGCGAATTGTTTCAGACTTTTCAGTTAAGACAA
>JAFLJQ010000229.1 GCA_022712915.1 Gammaproteobacteria bacterium
AATCTAAAAAACCTTGTATTTATCTGGCACATAAAGGCTTGAGGAAGTTGAAATGGGTATGAGACATGAAAAGTGCTCGTAAAACACCCTTTACCGCAAAGGTCGCAAAGAAGCGCAAAAAAAAATCAGGCATTTTATAAAAATGAGCTCTTGAATACTTCGGATAACCCCTAATTTCCCTCTAACTTATAGAAAAAAATAGCATTGAGATCCTTTGCGGTTTAGATCTTTAAATGGATTAAATACTTAGCGGGACAGTAGTGATAAATAACAATAAGTTATTACATTCACTTAAGGTGGGTGTCCGGGTAAGTTGGGGTAAGTTGCTATTAATCAGCTTACTTTTGGCGGATACGCGGTTGCCTATATCCATTACATTCAACCGAGTTACATAGCAAGGCCTAAGAAAAAAATTAACAGATAAATCTGACCATCATAAAGGCGGTGATTTTAACCTCGAATCGAGACGAATAAAAAATTCAAATAGTACCGCATGACCTGTTGAATCCCTTAATCCTAAAACCCTCAATTGGGCGAGTTAAAGTGTGGCAATAGCGTTGCCTAAGGACTCGAAATTATAAATTCACCCTCATCATTACAAATAGTAATTCCCTTATAAAAATGATATTTTTATATCATCCCATCTATGTTAAAAAGGGTATCTGTATTATTGCATTATGGAAAGAACACAATAACGATATGGAAAAGATACCGCCACTGCTGTTTCACCTCATGGCAAGTATCCAACCAAACTTTTTTAATTTTATCATTTGCAGTGTAAACACATAGCTTATTTGCTAAAGGAGCCTTCATGAATATGACGCAACGTTTCACCAAATCCAAGTCTATCTGGACAATGCTTATTTTGTTTTTAATGACCTCTGTGAGCTTTGCTCAAATTGATGAAAATCCTAAAGAGAAGGCAAACAGTGAGCCTGCGCTTCAATACCAGCCTGAAGAAATACTCGTCAAACTCAAAAAGAACATGCCAGCAACCGCAGCACAACAAGCGATCAATGCGCTGGGGGCAAAAAGTGCCAAGAAATTCACCCTTATGAAAGGGGCCAATAATCATGACCTACAGCGCTGGTGGAAATTAAAGATACCGAAGGGCGTTGATGTCGATAAATTTATCGAAAAAATATCTAAAAACCCCAATGTAGAAATTGCCGAGCCAAATTATTTAGTTACCACACTACAGACGCCCAATGATCAACACTTTGATCTGCTCTGGGGAATGCATAACGCCCTAAATGATGCGGATATTGACGCACCAGAAGCGTGGGACAAACACACAGGAAGCGACAGCATCATTGTCGCGGTTATTGATACCGGCGTTGATTACACTCATGAAGATCTTGCCGCGAATATGTGGGTCAACCCAGGCGAAATTGCCGGTAATGGTATCGATGATGATAACAATGGCTTCATAGACGATATTCACGGTGCCGATTTCATTGGCGCTAACGATGCCGATCCCATGGATGATCATGGTCACGGCACACACTGTGCCGGTACCATCGCAGGCATTGGTAACAATGGCGTGGGTGTTACCGGTGTTAGCTGGAACGCTAAAATCATGGCGGTTAAGTTTTTAGGCTCAGGCGGTGGCGGGTATATTTCTGATGCTGTTGAAGGTGTCATCTATGCCACCAATCATGGTGCTAACATCATGAGTAATAGCTGGGGCGGCGGAGGGTACTCCCAGGCAATGTTTGATGCCATTAGTGCGGCCAACGACGCCGGCATTCTATTTGTTGCCGCCGCCGGTAACAGCAATAGGAATAATGACCTTAGTGACTATTACCCTCAAGGTTATCAGGTTGCTAACGTGGTGTCGGTTGCCGCCACTGACAGCAGTGATAACAAAGCCAGCTTCTCTAGCTATGGTGCCAATACCGTTCACCTAGGCGCCCCTGGTGTTAACACTTACTCCTCAGTACCTACTGGCAGCTGCTCACTTTGTGACCCAAGTGGTTACCGTTACCTCAGCGGCACCTCAATGGCAACACCTCATGTATCAGGTGCGGCAGCCTTAATCCTGGCACAAACCCCTTCAATAAGTGTTGCCGAGCTTAAAGCCGCACTGCTCGACTCTGTTGACCTTACCCCGGCAATGGCAGGCATCACCATTAGTGGTGGTCGCCTAAACATCAATAACGCACTGAGCAACGCCAACTACAACGTTGTCTTCACACCGGATAACAACAGCGTGTTGCATGGTGACACTGCCACCTACACTATGACCATTACGGCATTGGCAGGTGATATGACACTCGGCTTAGCCCTGGAGCCGCTGGCAACAGGCCTTAATGGCACCATCGCAGACAGTTCACTGATCATTCCCGTGAACACCTCTGCCAGCACCACCATTACAGTCAATACCACTGTTGGTATGGCCCGTGGCAGTTACCCAATCTCTGTTGCCATTAGTGATGCACAAGAAACCGTAAGCTACGCAGAGGCAAGTCTACAAGTTTTAGTACCTGACTATGCAATTTCAGCCACACCAGCCAGTCTCTCAGCAGGACGTAATGGCACGGTCACTTACGCCCTCACTCTCTCGTCTGTTGATGGTTATAGCGGCAACGTACAATTAGTGGCAACAGCTCAAGAACCTAGTCTGGCCGTCACACTTTTACCAACAACCGTAACAATACCTGCGGATGGCACGGTCTCCTCGACACTCATGGTCAGCACCAATGCTGCAACACCACTACAAACCCACAGCATAGTGGTTTCTGCTGGCAATGGAACCGCTGTTAAAACGACAACCGTTCAGCTGCAAGTGGTTGATCTCGACCTCGTCGTCAGTAATATCAGTACCACGTCAACCGTCGTGGGGATTGGCAGTAGTTTCACGATCGATAACACCATCGCCAATACTGGAGCAACAAATGCGGGTGGCTTTTCAGTTAACTTTTATCTTTCAACGGATAACGTCATCACCACAGCAGATACCTTGCTAACCTCACGGAATATTAGTGCTCTTGCCAGCGGCCAAAGTGATACGGCGTCAACCACGGTTAACACCTCAAACACTATGACACCCGGCACTTATTATATTGGTGCTATCGTAGATCCAAGCAATCAATTGCCAGAAAGCAATGAAAGCAATAACGCACTGGTTGGTAGCAGTGTAACGTTAATCTATGGTGTCGATTTGGAACCCACTGCCGTGACACCGGCCACCTCCACGTGGAATACCGGTACCTACACCACGGTAAGCCATACCGTCAAAAACAATGGCAGTAGTAGCTCCGGCCTCACCACGTATAGCGGCCTCTACCTCTCCACCGACGCCACGGTCACCACCGATGATCTACTTTTGTCTTCACGTAGCATCGGCAACCTCGGGGCAGGCCAGAGCGTCACCTACAATAGCGGCTTTACCCCATCCACCACTCTTGCGCCCGGCACCTATTATCTGGGCATGATCGCTGACCGCACCAATGCGGTTAACGAGACCAACGAGGGTAA
>JAFLJQ010000191.1 GCA_022712915.1 Gammaproteobacteria bacterium
TTAAGGCAGCGGTTCTGCGTGCATTAGAATACTTGTCAACGAATGCAAAACGCGCTCACCCTGAACGTGATAGGTTGTCAGGTCGCGCTAAGCTTGGATTGACGCCTGTTTTTTGTACAGCTTAAGAACTAACGTATGAGCACCCCCTAGTGAAAGATCTTTAACCTAGTTCAGGCTTCAAATCACGTGATAACAATGCCTGCACACTATCATTCGGTGACAGTCCTTCAAACAGCACACGATAGACCTGCTCGGTAATGGGCATATCTACTTTTTGTTGTTGTGCGAGAGTATAAATTTCTTTAGCGGTATGCAGACCTTCGGTAACCTGACCAATTTCTTCTGTTGCCTGCTGCTGGGTTTTGCCCTTAGCAAGCAATAGGCCAAGTCGGCGGTTACGAGACTGATTATCGGTAGCTGTAAGAATGAGATCACCCAGTCCAGCTAACCCCATGAAGGTATCTCGTTGGCCACCCATCTTCACACCAAAACGCACGACCTCAGCCAGGGCTCGAGTGATAAGGGCCGCGCGGGTGTTCGCGCCATAACCAAGGCCATCGGCAATCCCTGCGGCTATGGCAATAACATTTTTTACCGCCCCACCAATTTGAGCGCCAATAATATCGGTGCTGATATAAGCACGAAATACATCATTGTGCAGCATACGCGCAACCTGCACAGCATAGTGCTCATCTTCACAGGCCACCGTCACTGCCGAAGGCAAGCCTTTTGCCACTTCGGCCGCAAAAGTTGGACCAGTCACTACAACCGGCACCACCGCATTGCCCAGCTCTTCCCGGCAGATCTCATGCAGCAATTTGTTGGTCTTGGGCTCCAGCCCCTTACTAGCCCAGACGAGATGCTGATGCTTGCCCATAAAAGGTTGAATTGCTTTTAAAGTGCTGCGAAAGGCATGGCTGGGGACAACAACCAAGACCAGATCCACACCGGTCAACGTTGTTTGCAAATCGGCTGTGGCCTGCAAATTACTAGGTAATGGAATACCAGGCAGGTAACGCATATTACAGCGAGCTGCATTGATGCTATCAACATGCTCCTGTCGATGTGCCCACAAATGGACATGTGAGTGGTTTTTTGCCAGCAGAATAGCCAGAGCCGTACCCCACGAGCCAGCACCGATAACTCCGACCGTTTTTGTTGAGGCGTTGGTGAGAGGCATCCGTTCTGGGCCTAGTGTGTAGTAACCGGTTCCGGTTGCTCTTGTACGGCCTGCTGTTTTAAGTGCTCTTGATACAAGGCATCAAAATTGACGGGGGCCAGTAACAACTGCGGAAAACCACCCCGTGTCACCAGATCCGAAATCACCTCGCGGGCATAAGGAAACAAGATATCAGGACAAAAACTACCCAACATACCATTCAACTGATCCTGCTCGAAACCATTCATACCAAAGACACCCGCTTGCTGAACCTCTACTAAAAAGGCATTCTTGTCATCGTTTTTAGCCGTCACGGTAACCGACAACACAACTTCGTATTGCTTGTCACCGATGGTGCGAGCATTGGTATTGAGCTGGACATTCACTTCAGGCTGCCACTCCAGTGTAAATGTCTCTGGTGTACCGGGCGCCTCAAAAGAAACATCCTTAACGAAAATTTTCTGGATCTCAAATTGCTGCGGGGTTTGTTCCCCTGCCTGGTTTTGTTCATCACTCATGTCATACGCCCAATTTTATCGATTACAAAATTATTTATGTGGTTATATTAACAAAAAGTCACAACGAAAACCTGACTAGATATATTGTCTGGCCCAAGCTAATAGATCATTCAAATCCATGACCCCAGCCATACGTGCCACCTCCTGACCACCTTTAAACACCGCCAGAGTTGGAATACTACGAATATTATACTGTGCCGCTAGAGTTTGTTGTTGTTCAGTATCGACCTTGGCCAGACGTATCTCAGGCTCTAGTTGGGCCGCTGCCTGACTAAAAACTGGAGCCATCATTTTGCAAGGACCACACCAGGGAGCCCAAAAATCAACCAGCATGGGAATATCACTGCTGCGGATATGACGAGAAAAATTCTGACTGGTAAGATTGATGGGCTGGCCCTTGAACAAGGCCTGCTTGCACTTGCCACATTTGCCACCACTGGCCAGCCTGTTAGCTGGCAGGCGGTTAACACCATCGCAGTGGGGACAAACAATATGTAGCAGGTCAGACATTATTCAGGAGAACCAAGCATTAAGTGGTCATCCAGTTTTCCCTCAGCCTCGAGAGCATAGAGGTCATCACAACCTCCAACATGAAAATCATTAATAAAGATCTGTGGCACACTGCTACGGCCACTAAGCTCTTCCATTTTCTGGCGTAATTGTGGATCGATATCAACACGCAGTTCAGAAAACGTCACACCCTTACGCTGTAACAATGTAGCCGCCTGTAAACAATACGGACAATAAGGGGTCAAGTATATTTCCACTTTTGGCATCGTTATGATTCCTAAAAATTATTATTTTGACCGTTCTTGAACTAAGCCTAACTAGCTTTTATCAAGCGGTAAGCTGGCATGCTGCCAAGCCATCATACCGCCCTTGAGATTATATATCTTGTCGAAACCTTCCTTTTTCAATAAGGCGCAAGCACTACTGGAACGACTGCCAGAACGGCAAGCCGCAATGACAGGTCGGTTTTTATATTTTTCTAGTTCAACCTTGCGATCCTTTAGATAGCCAAGTGGAATGTGGATTGCATTCACAATATGACCAGAATGAAATTCATTCTCTTCACGAATATCCAGTACAAGAGCATCTTCTCGGTTGATCAATTGAGTGACCTCAACGGGGGTGGCTGAGATATAACCTCGCAAACTGCTTCCAAAGATATCCACGAGCAGCAGGGCCAGAATCGCCACAAAGGCACCGGATAATATAATATGAGCGCTTATAAACTCTATAATTTGTTCCATCATCATGAACCATTTCAGTTAATTAAGGGCGCGGCTATAAACAGTGATTTTTTCGCAAAAGCAAGGAAGTACCGTGCACAAAGCCGCAGTGTCTATGCAGCACATAATGATTCGGGCACGGTTCTGGCGCCGCTATCGCGGAAAAGATGCATTTATGGAAATGCCCTTAAGGTTAAATTATAAAAAAGGACAACATGTATGTTGTCCCTGGAAAACTACCGGAATCTTACAGTGTTATTATGGATTACAAAACACTTCACGCATCATACTGATTAAACGCAAGGTACGCGCATCACCAACCCGGTAATAGACTCGATTGGCATCCTTACGGGAGGCAAGGATACCCTTATCGCGCAAAATCGCCAAATGCTGGGAAATATTACTCTGTGAGGTTCCGACATTTTCCACAATGTCTTGCACACTCACTTCTTCTCCCCCCAGGGTGCAAAGAATCTTTAATCTAAGAGGGTGGGACATAGCCTTCAAAGAACGGGATGCTCGATCAATGTCTTCATCGCGCGACATCAGAACGGAAGTGGCATCAATCAAATTCATAACTTTAACCCTTAATAAAACTTAGGCAGGAACCCTTGTCCATGAACTACTTTACCATTACCCCAAAGTGGACGGTGCCCTTTATTAATAAAACATTATACAATAATCTACTATTATAGCAGGGCGATGGCCAGATAAATTATCATAATGTCTAGTTGTCTATTTCTGCCCAAAGCAGATAATTAAAAATCTGTTAAAAATTAGCAAGTTATCTGTATTTTCACTAGAGGCACAGTTAGACTAAGTCTAATATTGCCAAATTTAGAGACAACAAAAATTAAGTTATGTCAGTAAACCATCGACCAACTGTCTTAATCATCCTTGATGGTTGGGGCTATTCCGAAGATAGTGCAAGTAATGCCATCATGGCCGCCAACAAACCCTGCTGGGACAAACTGTGGGACAACTGCCCACATACTCTGGTCAGAGGTTCAGGCGCTGAAGTTGGCCTGCCTGCCGACCAAATGGGCAATTCTGAAGTAGGCCACCTTAATTTAGGCGCTGGTCGCGTGGTCTATCAGGAGTTCACCCGGGTTAGCCGTTCGATTAAGACCGGTTCCTTCTTTACCAATCAAACCCTGGTGGATGCTGTCACACAGGCAAAAAACACCAACAAGGCTGTGCATATTCTCGGCCTGCTCTCGCCCGGTGGTGTGCACAGCCATGAAAAACATATCCATGCCATGGCCGAACTGGCGGTCAAACAAGGAGCACCACAAGTCTATGTCCACGCCTTTCTTGATGGCCGAGACACCGCCCCCAAAAGTGCCCACTCATCCCTGAAACTTATGCAAGATAAGTTTGTCGAGCTTGGCGTGGGTCGCATTGCCTCGATTATCGGCCGCTATTACGCCATGGATCGCGATCACCGCTGGCCGCGCGTCAAGGAAGCTTATGACCTAATCACTCACGGCGAAGCCCAATTTCAGGCTGATGACCCTTTAACGGCCCTCAATATGGCCTATGAACGAGGCGAAAACGACGAGTTCGTTAAAGCCACCACCATTGTCCCGGCCGACTGTGAGTCGGTAAAAATTGAGGACGGTGATGTACTTATTTTTATGAACTATCGTTCGGATCGTGCGCGACAGATCACCCGCCCATTCATCGAGCCAGATTTTGCCGAGTTTGATCGTGGTCGCGCGCCTAAGCTGGGACTATTTGTTAGCCTGACGGAATACAAAGCTGACTTCGATGCACCGGTGGCCTATCCACCCGATCGTCTGAAAAATGTATTTGGTGAATACATATCTAACCTTGGCATGCACCAGCTACGCATTGCCGAAACGGAAAAGTATGCTCACGTCACCTTCTTTTTTAATGGTGGTCGCGAAGATCCCTTTGCGTTCGAGGATCGAGAGTTGATTAACTCACCCAATGTCGCAACCTATGATTTACAACCCGCAATGAATGCGCCTTTACTGACAGAAAAGTTGGTAGCCGCCATTACAGGTGATAAATATGATGTCATTATTTGCAACTATGCCAACCCTGACATGGTCGGCCACTCCGGCAATTTCGATGCCACCGTCAAGGCCATCGAGGCACTGGATCGTTGCCTTAACGGCGTTATCGATGCTGCCAAATCTGTCGGCGCCGAACTATTGATTACCGCCGACCATGGTAATGCAGAGCTAATGGAAAATCCTCTAACAGGCCAACCACATACCGCCCATACTACCAATCCGGTGCCCTTAATCTATGTTGGTGAGCGCCCACTTTCCTTCAAGTCCAGTCACGGAGCCCTTTCAGATATTGCCCCGACCATACTCTACCTGATGGGATTGGATCAGCCATCCGAAATGAGTGGCCGCTGTCTATTCGACACCGATACCGAACTTGCCCAACCGGCCTGAGTTATCCCTCATGCCATATTACCCCTGTCCTCATAACATAAAACGACGACAGGGGCTGGCAAACGTATATTTTTTTGTAATCCTGATAATTGGCCTTAACGGCACCGCCCTCCCTGCGGCCGCAGATTTTTCCAGTGATAACAACAATAGCAATACCAGCCATGAACTCCAGCAGCTACGCCAGCGTATTGACCAACTGCGTAAAGACGTCACTCAAACACGTAACCAACATGATAAAGAGCGCGAAAAACTGCGCAACATCGATCTTCGAATCAGTAAACAGGTACGTGAACTGAAATACATTCACTTTCGCCTCGGCCAGCAGGATCGCCGTCTCGGCCAGCTCTATCATGATCGCAAGCGTTACCAAAAAGACTTGCAAGAACAACGTAAGCTGCTCGGTAAACAAATCCACACGGCCTATATCATAGGCCAGCAGGCCCATTTTAAACTTCTGCTCAGCCAGGATAACCCAGCAATGGCTGGCCGCACCCTCAAGTATTACGATTATTTTCACCGCTCACGCGCCGATTTGATTAAACGAGCCAACACTGCCCTGGCACGTACCAAACAAAACAAACACGATATCGCGCAAGAGAAAAAACGCCTCACTGAGTTGCGTGCCTACAGCCTAAAGAAAAAAGACCAATTGGAAGTTGACTCCCGGCAACGTCGCACCCTGATAACCAGCCTCAACCAGCAATTGCAAGGTAAGACCCATTCATTAAACCGTATGCTGGAAGATGAACAGCAACTACAGAGCCTGCTCAATGGCATTGAGGAACTGATGCCCGATGCACTGACCATCAAAAAATCCAAACAGGCCTTTCACGCTCTCAAAGGAAAGTTGACTTGGCCTGCTGCCGGTACAGTGCAACATCTATTTGGCCGTAAACGCGGTAACAGCAAGGCTAGCTGGAATGGCATTATCATCAAGGCTAAAGAGGGTAATGATGTCCATACCGTCTCTCACGGCCGAGTAGCCTATGCCGACTGGTTACGTGGATATGGTCTACTATTAATTATCGATCACGGTAATGGTTACATGAGTCTGTATGGACACAACCAGAGTCTCTTGAAAGAGATAGGCGACTGGGTCGAGACGGGCGAGACCATCGCAACTATTGGCAATACTGCGGGACATACGCACAGTGGTCTGTATTTTGAAATTCGTCATAAAGGTAAACCCACCAACCCAATAAACTGGTGCCGCAAATCACGACACTCATAATGTGTACTTGCAAACATAATTTGAGACCTTTCGAATGAAATGGATTTTCTGTCAGGACAAAGGGCCCAAATTAATAAAGGGTGTTAGGGGATATTATTTACTGTAATATCCTTGGCACAAAACATACAACTTTCCTAGCAGGACAACAGGCATGAACACATTTACACGTAAGACAATTCTGGTCATAACCGGTCTGGTACTCGGTGTCGTACTCACTCTTGGAGGTAGCGTTTTCGCCAAGCGCAATGATTCACAGGCCATCCCCCTGGAAGACATTCGCACCTTGAGTGAGGTGTTTGGCAAAATCAAAAAAAATTATGTTGAAGATATTCCAGACAAGACCCTGCTGGAGAATGCTATCCGAGGTATGCTGACTGGGTTAGATCCCCATTCAACTTATCTGGATGTTTCCTCATATAAAGAACTGCGTGTTGGTACCTCGGGTGAATTCGGTGGGTTGGGTATTGTGGTGGGGATAGAAGATGGCTTCGTCAAAGTTATTTCCCCTATCGATGACACACCTGCTGACAAAGCTGGCATCAAGGCCGGTGACCTGATCATCCGGCTGGATGAAACGCCCGTCAAAGGCATGAGCCTGGATGAAGCGGTGAAGCTCATGCGTGGCAAACCAGGTACCAGTATCGATTTATTGATTGTCCGTGAAGGTGCTGACAAGCCCATGAAAATTGCCGTAACGCGTGACAAGATCCGCGTCAAGAGCGTGCGCAATCGCACCCTTGATGAGGGATATGGCTATGTGCGTATTTCCCAATTCCAGCAACGCACCACAAAAGACCTGCGCGCCGCCATCAAAAATCTTAGAAAAGAGAATAAGAATAAATTGTACGGCCTGATACTCGACCTGCGAAACAATCCCGGAGGCCTTCTGGATTCCGCCGTATCGGTATCTGATACCTTCCTGACCAAAGGCAACATCGTTAGTGTTAAGGGTCGTGGTAACAACTCAGAATTAAAACATCAAGCCACACCAGTGGATTACACCAATGGCATTCCCATTGTGGTACTGGTCAATGCTGGCTCAGCCTCAGCTTCAGAAATTGTTGCAGGTGCTTTGCAAGATCACCAACGCGCAATCCTCATGGGTGAAAAGACCTTTGGTAAAGGTTCGGTGCA
The DNA here is from genome assembly GCA_022712915.1 of Gammaproteobacteria bacterium. GTDB lineage: Bacteria > Pseudomonadota > Gammaproteobacteria > UBA6429 > Thiohalophilaceae > JAHEDB01. The sequence continues at coordinate 7,707 of JAFLJQ010000191.1, forward strand.
ATCTGTTGTGCCCCTCGGTAATAACACCGCGATCAAACTCACTACGGCACGTTATTACACCCCGTCTGGCCGCTCCATTCAGGCAGAGGGAATTGAGCCTGATATTATCCTAGACAATTTTCGAATTACAGAAAATAAAGGTGCCGCCGATATAGAGCGTGTTAAAGAAGCTAACCTGAGCAAACACTTGACCAACGACACCACTAAACAGAAAAAACAAGGCGTCAAGCAAAACAAGGATAAACGCATTAGCCTAGCTAAACAGGACTATGCCTTGTATGAGGCCCTGAATGTGTTAAAAGGTATGAAACTGATCAGTAACAGAAAAAAATAGGCTTATGCGCCATTAATCCCGGTGCGAATGCAAAAAATTCGCAGCTGATGTGTTAGCTGCGAAATATACAAACAGGCAACAAATGCGACGATGGTTGTTAATATGTGCGTTTCTTTGTGCCCCAACCTGGGCCAGCAGCGCTCCTCCCTCTCAAACAAATGCCCTTGTCAGCATCATCATTGATGATCTGGGATACCGCTACCAAACCAGTATGCAGGCGGTAAACAGTCCCCATGCATTGAGTTGTTCTTTCTTACCCCATTCCCCCCATGCCCAAAATCTTGCCAGGCAAGCCTGGTTACTGGGCAAAGACGTGATGGTGCACCTTCCCATGGAGGCCACAAATAGCAAGCCCATCGGCCCCGGCGGTTTATACTCGGCCATGTCACGTCAGCAGTTTGAAAAAACCGTCATGGACAACATCAAAGCCATCCCCCACGCTACGGGCATCAACAATCACATGGGTAGCCTGCTGACCCGTAATCACACTGCCATGGACTGGCTAATGCAACAAATTGCCAACCGTAATAAACTGTTCTTTGTCGATAGCCGTACCACACAAAATAGTCAGGCTATCGTGCATGCCAACCTCAATGGTGTCATGAATACCGGGCGAGATATTTTTCTGGATAACGTGGTTGAAACAGATGCTATTCGCAAACAATTCAAACAACTCATCTGGCAGGCACAGCGCCGTGGCAGCGCACTGGCCATTGGCCATCCTCACCCGGAAACGCTTGCGGTGTTAGAACAAGAACTGCCACAACTTGCCCAGATGGGTATAAAATTAGTGCCCGTATCACAACTGATCCAGTTTCGATCTGAAAGGAAATTAGCATGGCAAACATCCTCGTCCCCCTTGCACAAGGCTGCGAAGAACTAGAAGCTGTTACGATTACCGATCTATTAACCCGTGCCGGATTTATGGTGGTAACTGCCGGGTTGGATGATAAACCCATTACGGCCAGTCGTGGTATGGTTCTGGTCCCTAGCACCACTCTGGATAAAGCCCTGCAACAGGACTTCGATATGATCGTCCTGCCCGGGGGCCTACCCGGCGCGGATCATCTGAACAACGATCCACGCATCCATCAATCACTAAAAAAAATGAATGACAACGGCAAGTATATTGCCGCAATTTGCGCCGCCCCCAAGGTGTTAGCCCGTGCAGGTCTGTTACAAAACAGACAAGCCACCAGCTACCCCGACTCCATCCCGGAACAGGACATGGCCGGTATAGATTATCAGCAACAAAGCGTCGTCATCGATGGCAACATCATCACCTCACGCGGCCCTGGTACAGCAATGGACTTTGCTCTTGTCTTGATTGAATTATTAGCGGGTAAGGACAAACGCATCGAAGTGGAAAAGCCTCTGCAACGCCCGGCAACCTGACGCTGGGTAGACACACTAACCGGCCCTTACGATGTACATTTAATCGTTTAAATTCAGGGTAAAATGATGGCTGGAAATGTACAGGTTATTTTTTAGATAAAATTTATGTGCGGCAAAACGTTGTACGCCAGAATCCAGGTGGATCTGCTGACAAGCATGTTCATTGGCATAAGCAATTAACCAGTCTAGTAACTGTTTGCCATAACCTTGTGAGCGAGCGCTCTCATCGGTGATCAAATCATCAACGTAAAGGAATTTTCCCCATGCAAGGTTGAGGCAAAGCCTGAATCCTGCAACCGCCACCACATCAGAGTCTACAACACAGGCCATTTAAAAACCGCTCTGCATTTGCAGCTTTACCTGAGTATGAAATTTATCTTTTGACAGGTGTGGACGTAACTGTGACATCACTGGAAAACAATCCAGTATTATCTCATCTGTCGTCGCTAAAATTATTTTTGTCATAATGAGTCCGTTGCATGCATTTTAATCCGATATATTGCTTTGCAAGCATGTCACCAGCATAGTACAAAACCCCTAACACTATCAGGCATGAGGCGCTGACAACGTGTGGTTTATTTTAAAGGGAATGTGAGACAAGCAAACTTAATTCTGTGCGCTTAATCTGCAGATTTCGGCCAGGCGGCCAACAAAATGATCACACCCAATGCACCACTAACCCATGAGACCAAAGGGAAATCACCCAGCATCGTTTTACCATAGCCATCCAGTGCATAAATTATGGCCGCAGAGATAATAAAACCGGCCCCGGTAATGGCGGCAAAGTTACGGTGGCTGGAACGGTGGATTTCGTGTTGAAGCTGGCTCATTTGCTTATTATCCGATTCCATTCTCAATTGACCCTGCTTGGCCTGCTCCAGTACTTCAAATAACATATTAGGCATTTGTGGCAGACGTTCGGCCCACAGTGGTACATTTTCTTTCAGGTGACGGAACATGGCTCGCGGACCGATCTGCTCGGCCATCCATCTTTCGAGGAAGGGTTTAGCCGTTTTCCACAAATCCAGATCGGGATATAGCTGCCGGCCCAGGCCTTCGATATTCAACAAGGTCTTCTGCAATAAAACCAGTTGAGGTTGCACTTCCATATTAAAACGACGTGCGGTCTGGAACAGACGCAATAACAAATGCCCAAAGGAAATTTCTTTCAAAGGTTTATCAAAGATCGGTTCACACACGGTACGTATCGCGGCCTCGAATTCATCAATGCGGGTATTCTTCGAGACCCAGCCGGAATCAACATGTAATTGTGCGACGCGATGATAATCGCGATTGAAAAAGGCCAGGAAATTTTCGGCGAGATAACGCTGATCGCTACGATTCAATGTGCCCATGATGCCAAAATCGACGGCAATATAGTTGCCTTTCTCCGAGACAAAGATGTTGCCCGGATGCATATCAGCATGAAAAAAACTGTCTCGAAATACCTGGGTAAAAAAGATCTCCACACCCTTGTCGGCCAGATCCTTCAAACTGATACCGGCTTTCAGCAAGGCCTCAGTGTTGCTCACCGGGATGCCCTGAATACGTTCCATCACCAGCACTTCACGGCGGCAATAATGCCAGTAAACCTCGGGAACATAGAGTTTTTCTGATGACAGGAAATTACGCCGCAATAGCGAGGCATTGGCCGCCTCACGCATCAGATCCAATTCATCGAGAATAGTCTTCTCAAACTCAACCACCACTTCACGTGGCCGCAGTTGCTTGCCTGGCCGCCAATACTTCGTAATATTGTCGGCGATGATATAGAGGAGTCGAATATCCCGCTTAATCACTGGCAAAATACCGGGACGCAACACTTTGACGATGACTTCACTGCCGTCTTTCAGGGTGGCTCCGTGCACTTGAGCGATGGAGGCTGATGCAAACGGAGTTGGTTCAAAGTGCAAAAAGACCTCATCTGGTGATTGGCCATAGGCACGGGTGATGATCTGCCGGGCTAGAGCATCGGCGAACGGTGGCACCTGATCCTGTAATTGGGCCAATTCCTCAGCAATATCATCAGGCAATAAATCACGCCGAGTGGAGAGAATCTGCCCAAATTTGACGAAAATCGGCCCTAATGCCACCAAACTCTTGCGAATTCTCTCTCCCCGACTCGCCCGGTGCGTCACCCATGTCCAGGGCATAAGGACTTTTATAAAGCGTACCGGCCGGAACAAATGCGAGGCCAGGATCAGCTCATCAAGGCCATTGCGCATTAACACCAGACTTATATAGATCAGTCTGAAAAAATCCCCAAAACGTGCCATTTTAATTCTTCGATTTGTTAGAAAGGTAAGATTGTACGGGCTGGAGCCGAAAGAGACTAGAGTAGATATTTATATCGGTATATTTTTGGGGCCTATCCACAACATATTCTGCTCGGATTTAACCTGATCTTGAATTGCATTTTGAAGCAGTGCAACGCTAAGCTATAGGGCTCCTCTTAAAAACCACTGAAACAACGCTGGCTGCGTTAAAAACAAGCTCAATGTGCTCATTTATCATGTGTAAACGGCACTTTTTGCTTTTTTTGCCTTACCATCACCTGCTTGATTGAATCTTTCGAGGTGCCCTATAATCTATTCGATAAAATAATAATTAGCATTAACACCATGCATAAAACTAATTTCCGATATGGCGTTTTGGTACTCATCGCCCTGTTCTGGGTCACACCGGCTGTAGCCAAAGTCCTGGTTTATAGCGGTATGACCGCAGGTTCGGCAAAATCATCCAGCAATACGCAATTTGACGCCACGGATTCGATGTACCTGTTTGTGGGAATTCAAACTGACTATTATGTTACCTATGAGGTTGGCGCCACCCGACTCCACACAAAACAAGCAACGTCCGCAAATAATCAAAAAAACACGCTGGGATTGCTGACGGTCTCTGCCCTTGGTCACCTGCCTATCAGCGACTCATCGCTCTTTGCCAGAATAGGTTTCAGTGCTTATGAATATGGTGATAACAATGATAAATTGCAAAGAGTATTGTTGCCGATCTATGGGGCCGGTATAGATCTGGGTATTATCCCGCGCCTGACAATCCGCCTGGAATGGCAACACTATGTTGATCTTAAAATGAACGATGTCAATTTTGATGTTAAGACAATACAACTCGGTGCTTTTTATTATTTCTAATCTAAACTGGATGCTGTAAAGACTATCAGGGGCATAGCAAATGATCGTAACACTAACGCAAAATCGATAAGATAAAACTACTATGAACTATTGGCGGCATAGTCTATTCATCAAACTCATCTCCTATCTTATTTTGGGACTGATGATTATCAACCCAGCCCTGGCCCTACAATATCAGCAATACAATCAAACCACCGATTTCATCAGCAAGATACCGGACTACCTGCCCAAGGCATATCACATACATATGTCCCAAAAAAATGATGTACTGGCACTATTGAAGAAACAGGGTTATGACGTCATTCAGGCCAATGAAGGCGATATTGAGCATTTTCTCCGTGGCCAAACTGACATAACCAACAAATCATTACAGGTAGCCGCCAATTTTAATCTGAAATCTGTATATGAGAAGGGCTGCCCACCCAGAACAAAAACCTGTTACGCAGAGGAGTGTGATAAATATGCAAAAGAACGACGCAATGACTGTGTCTATGATGAACCTGTCGTTATAAGTAAAAAAACCGAACCAAAATCAACAAGCAGCGGGTCAATTTCAGTTATAGGTAATATCCCTGTTCCCAGAATCGGCGGTGGTGGTAAGGATGCTGCGTCTGTGTTGCTTATTGTTATAGGCGTTATGTGATTGCAGCCCTGTTTATATATGCCGGCAAATGGATTGCTGGTGCCTTAAAAAATGATGAGGACTATTATGCCTATTGGTGGGATCTTGGCATGCAATTCACCCGCCTTGATACCAATGCCGGTGAATACGGGAATTTTTCTGGGCTAAAGCTTAGTGGTGGCTTTGTGCCCAACATGCAGACCAACTTCGGCCTTGCGATCGAAATTGGCAAGATGGATCTGGATCTGCTTTACAACCGTAACAGTAAACCTGAACGTATTAATCTGGAAGGAACATATTGGTTGATCGGCCCATCCGTCCGCTGGTTGATTGGTTATACGGATTCTGAAAATTTGTTAAACAGTAGTTATATCTATCTAAATCTCATGGCTGGCAACTCTGACCGTGATGAGGTGGACATGATTGCAACAGGCAAGATTGGTTTTAACACCCGTATCGGTGAATATGCACGCTTCGGTATCCACTATGGTGCTTTTTATCTAGGATTGAATGAAGACCAGAGTATGGTCAATGATGGAGACAATTACTGGCACATGTACGGCCTGGAAGTTGGCTATCAGTTCTAAGTTTCATTTATGATGTTTCTTGTTGTTATATATCATATCATGATTGGGGATGTTTTGTGATTGACACGATTTTTGACGTATTCACATGCCTATATTTCATTGCAAGCCATCAAGTCGATTTGAAAAGCTAAGAGTCTGGATACAATGTAGTGTGATGAGATTACATCTTTCCGAGTAGAAAGGATCATGTTGGATAACATAATTATTGCGCGGTGTGGTGAGTTAAAGGATAGTGATCTGGATAAACCACTTAAATATATAAATATTTAAAGGTGCCATGCACAACAAAAAGTTAGGTGATTTAATATTACATATTCCTCTCCATAAGGTGCACCATCGTGGGCAAGTCACCACAATGTTATCTCAATAGGGCATTGATTTTGGTGAAACAGATTTGTCCGAAATCATTCCTGATACAGATACAGTTCAGGTGGTTAATGAAAATATAAGACGGCCACCTTAACTATTACTCGTATTCTAAATGTTAGTTAAGGGGGGCTGAGGTTTACGCCTTGTATTGGCGTGGTACCAAATTTGTTCAGTTTAAAATGCAGCATTATGATAAACATTTTGTACGTCATCTAGCTCCGTCAGCATGTCGAGAAATTTATTAAATATTTCGATATCGTCACCGGCGAGAGGGCTGGTGTTTTTGGGTAAGAATTGAATTTCATCCACTTCAAAATCAATCTCACCAAGGGCATCGGTCAATGTTTGTTTGGCCTTAAAGTAATCGGTGTGAGGGGCAAATACGGTGATGGCATCGTCGTTAGTTTCAATGTCGATGACATCAATATCAGCCATGATGAGTGCTTCAAGAGCGGCTTCCTCATCCTGGCCTTTAAATACCAGAATGCAAGCGTGATCAAACATGTGGCTGACGGTACCCTGGGTGCCTATTTTTGATTTTGTTTTGGTAAAGCACAGACGTACATCACAAAAGGTCCGATTGGGATTGTCGCTGAGGCAATCAATGATCACCATGCAACCCCCTGGGCCATAACCTTCATAGCGGGTGGGGGAGAAGTCTTCTCCTCCTCCTCCTTTGGCCTTGTTTATTGCTTTTTCAATGACGTGGGTTGGCACCTGATCCTTTTTAGCCCGCTCAATTAGTCCTCGTAATGCCAGATTGCCATCAGGATCGATGCCGCCTGCTTTTGCGCACACATAGATTTCACGCCCGTATTTACTGTATATCTTGGTCTTGGCACCGGCTGTTTTGGCCATGGAATCTTTACGGTTTTGATAGGCTCTGCCCATACTCGACTACTCCGTTGAATGTGTTTAAAAGATAAATTTTACAGAGAAGTTTCTGTATAAGGAATGTTTTCATTAAATTACTCGGAGTGGATTTGTCGGTGTTTTGCTGAATGAGGCAGGTATTTGTGAGAGGGTGCTTGTCGTAGCTTGATAAATTAATCGTTAACGTGTTGTTTTCTTATGGGTTTATTTGATTCTGTGGTGTTAATTTTATCTGTTATCATTCTATTTTATGATCTTCGCACCAGGATGATGATTTTGTTAAAGTGATGCTCTTCATTTGTCAAACAGCGGTGTACTGGTAAGATTCATTTGTGTTTTTTCGAGCGGACCTTATTATATTGGAGAATAAATTATGGCAAATCCCTTTCAGGATCAGTTACTCAAGGCCGGCCTGGTATCAAAAGACAGGGTAAATAAGGCCAATAAGTCAAAGCATAAACAGGCGAAACAGCAGCCTAAAAATCAGGTCACGGATGCGGATGAGCGTAAGCAGCAGGTAAAGCAGGCAGACTTGTTGAAGATGGAGCGAGATCGGGAATTAAACCGTCAAAGGCTCGAAGAAGATAATAAGAGGGCGATTGGGGCACAAATTCGTCAGCTGGTGGAGATGAATCAGCTCTCTGGGGCAGAAGGGGATACGATATATAATTTTGCCGATGCTGATATTGTAAAACAAATTTATGTAACAGATGATATCCGTAAACAGATCATCAATGGCCGTTTAGCCATTGTTCGCCTGGATGACAAATATAAGCTCGTTCCAATAAATGTGGCTAACAAAATTATGCAACGTGACATTAGCTTTGTTGTTGTGCGCAATGAAACGACGCAGGACAATGAAGAAGATGATGAATATGCCGATTATAAAGTGCCAGATGATTTGATGTGGTAGCCCGGCATTATGTTAGTATCTCTTCCTCAATAATAAATTAAATTTTCCGAATATTATCTATGTCAGCGATTCTTCAAGTTAAAAACCTGGTTAAACATTTCAAAAAAGTGCAGGCGGTAAAGGGTGTCAGTTTCAAGGTAGATGCCGGTATTTGTTTTGGTTTGTTGGGCCCAAATGGTGCGGGCAAGACGACGACGATTGAAATTATTGAGGGGATAAAAACGCCCACGCAGGGTGAAATCCTTTATAAGGGGGAAGCTCTCAGTAACCGCTTTCAGCAGGAGGCGGGCATTATGTTTCAATCAACCTCTTTGCAGGAATTTATCACGGTGCGAGAAACGTTGCATATGTTTCAGCAACTCTATTCGGTGACCATGTCATTGGATGAAGTTATCGATATTTGTGCACTGGAAGAATTTTTGGAACGTGATACTCGGCAGTTATCAGGCGGTCAACGGCAACGCCTTTTATTGGCCATTGCGCTGATCAATGATCCGGAGATTATCTTTCTGGATGAACCCACTACGGGTCTGGATCCACAGTCACGACATAATTTCTGGGAATTAATTACGCGGGTCAAGACACAGGGTAAGACGGTAATTTTGACTACACACTATATGGAAGAGGCTTACTCTCTGTGCGACACCATTGCTATTATGGATCACGGTAAAATTATTGCTGAGGGCACACCCAAGAATTTGTTAGCCACACATTTTAGTGATGTGGTATTGCAAATACCCATTGAGGATTTGCCCGCTGACACTCAGGCCTTGCCATTTAAAATAGTTGAAATACAGGAGATGGCGGAGATTTTGAGCCACGATGTTAATGTGACCATTGAACAATTGATGCAGCAGGGCATTGACCTTCGTCACCTGCAAATACGCAACCGTACGTTGGATGATTTATTCTTGGACATTACAGGTAAGGAGTTACGGCATTGAGCTGGCGACGTCTATGGGCTATTTTGCGCGCTAGAAACATGGAGTTTTTCCGTGACCGTTCTGCCTTAGGTTGGAATTTCATGTTTCCCATCCTGATTGTGGCGGGATTTAGTTTTGCCTTTTCCGGTGAACCCGCCAAGCTTTATAAGGTGGGTGTTTATCAGGATGATAGCACGCCATCATCTTTAGCCTTTTTTGAAACGGATTATATTCAGTTTATTACTGTTACTGATTTGGCCCCGGCGATTATAAAAGTGGATCGCCATCAACTGGATATGTTGCTTGATATAAATCAACATAAATTCTGGATTAATGAAACTTCTCCAAAAGGATACATACTGGAGCGTGTTTTGCGGGGGGCAGGTGTAACTCACAATCAGTTTGACAAGGCCACGGTCACTGGTCGGGAAATACGTTATGTGGACTGGGTGCTGCCAGGCGTGCTGGCCATGAATATGATGTTTAGCGCCTTGTTCGGAATTGGTTATGTCATCGTACGCTATCGTAAAAATGGTGTTTTAAAGCGACTCAAGGCCACACCACTGACCTCGTTTGAATTTCTTGCTGCGCAGATCATCTCCAGATCATGGCTGATTATGCTGATCCTGATTCTGGTTTATGTCGGAACCAATTTTTTTATTGATTTTACCATGCATGGTTCCTATGTTCATTTATTTCTGATTTTTTTACTTGGCGCTATCAGTCTTATTAGTCTGGGTCTATTGGTTGCGGCTCGCGTAAAGAGTGAGGAGTTGGCTGGCGGCTTGTTAAATTTGATCACCTGGCCAATGATGTTTCTTTCGGGGGTTTGGTTTTCCACGGAAGGCATTCATCCTGTGTTACAAAAGGTCGCCTTATTCTTTCCGTTAACACATGTACTCTCTGGTGCCAGAGCTATTATGATTGATGGAGGTGGTTTACAGGATATCGCCATTCAGTTGATTTCCCTACTTATCATGACGGTAGTATTTCTTATTATTGGTGCGCTGAGTTTTCGTTGGGAATGAGCAATCATCGATTTGCTTGCAGAGAGATATAAAAATTTTCTATTAGAAAAATGCCCTGGAATTGAGCATTAAAATGGTACTTTATTAGAAAAGTTGATGTGGACACCTTTATCAGGATGTGCAAACGCCAGATATTGTGCATGTAATAATAATCTATTGGATTTTTGTTGTATTGGCTTAGTTGCGTACAATCCATCTCCGAGTATGGCATGTCCTATGACTTGCATGTGTACGCGTAATTGATGTGTGCGACCGGTTTGAGGGATGAGTTCGACACGACTAGTGTTGTTAATTTCGTTGTATTCAATCACCTTATATGTTGTTAATGCGGGCTTGCCGATATCATGATCTATTTTTTGTAAAGGACGATTGGGCCAGTCGGTGATAAGGGGTTGATTGATTTCACCTCTTTGTAGTTTGAGCTTGCCATCGACAATGGCAATGTAAGCTTTATTGATCTGCCTTTTTTCAAACATCATACTGAGCAGGCGCTGTGTGTCTTTGTTGCGAGCCATGAGTATTAATCCGGAGGTCGCCATGTCGAGTCGATGTACAATAAGGGCTTCTGGATATTCAACCTGTACACGCTTGATCAGACAGTCTTGTTTATCGACACCTCGGCCGGGTACGGATAATAGCCCGGCAGGTTTATCTAATAGCAACAGACTATCATCAGCATAAATAATATTCAGACCGGTATTGGCCGGTGGATTATAAAACATGGTATTTTTATGTTACAGCGTGGTATGTGGGAAAATATTTTTCATGGCAGACACAAATATTGTTTGCCATTATCTAGACTATTATAGTGTTAATCAAAATTTTGTGCGGTAATTTATACATTTAGGATGTGAGTATGGCTAAAAATCAACTTGTGATTGGTGACCGTTTATTGAATCTCTGGCAACGCCTTTCATCTTTGCCGGGTGGCCGCCATGTATTTAGTTTTTTACTAGGCAAATTTGCCCCGTATACGGGCTCCATTGGCGCACTGGTAGACGATCTCCGACCGGGTTATGCAAGGGTTGAATTGCGCGACCGACGTAAGGTGCGTAATCATTTAGATTGTATACACGCCATTGCCCTTGTCAATCTGGCAGAAGTCACGACCGGGCTGGCACTATTGACGGGACTTAAACCGGGTGTTCGTGGCATTATTTGCGGTCTGTCGATTGAGTATTTTAAAAAGGCCCGTGGCCGATTGGTCTCGATTGCTGAAACGGTGCAACCTGATGTAGAAGGTGATCTACAGCACGAGGTAATTGCCGAGATAAAAGATCAAAGTGGTGATGTGGTGGCACGCTGCACAGCCATGTGGCGTCTGGGAGTAATCCCATGACCCGGGCTCATACCGCTTTTAGTCGGCAAGCAGGCATTGATGTTCCATTGATCTGCGGCCCCATGTATCCGTGTAGTAACCCCGAGTTGGTGGCTGCCGTTTCTGAGGCGGGCGGGATTGGCATCGTCCAGCCTCTCTCTCTTACTTATGTTCATGGCTATGATTTTCGTGAAGGTCTGCGCTACATCCGGCAACTCACCGGCAAACCTATCGGCATGAATGCCCTTATAGAACAGTCATCTAAAAAATATCATCAGCGCATGCAGGAATGGGTAGATATAGCGCTGGAGGAAGGTGTTTATTTTTTTGTCACCTCTCTGGGCAAACCGGACTGGGTCGTGAAGTGTGTGCATGCTGCTGGTGGACTGGTTTACCATGATGTCACAGAACGCAAGTGGGCCGAAAAGGGGTTGGCCGGTGGAGTAGATGGATTGATCGCAGTGAATAATCGGGCTGGTGGTCATGCTGGGGGCAAGAGTGCAGAACAGTTATATGCAGAACTTGAAGATCTTAAGCTACCATTGATCTGTGCTGGTGGGATAGGCAATGAAGTAGATTTTGTTGAGGCCTTAAAACTTGGCTATGCCGGAGTACAAATGGGCACACGTTTTATTGCCACAGAAGAATGCACTGCCAGTGATAGTTATAAAAAAGCGATTCTAGACGCCAAAGAAAAAGACATTGTGCATAGCGAACGTATCACTGGCGTACCAGTGGCGGTGATCAAGACCGCTTTTATCGAGCGCGTCGGACTCAAAGCCGGCCTTTTTGCACGCTGGATGTTAAAAGGTCACAAAACCAAACGCATTATGCGCATGGTTTATGCACTACGTTCCTTGTATCAACTTAAACATGCCTCGCTGGATAAAACCGGTCGTAAAGATTACTGGCAGGCAGGCAAAAGTGTTGAACATATTGATATGGTTGAGCCGGCTGAAACTATTGTGCAACGCTTTTCAGACAAATTATAGTAATATTAAATAATAATTAAACCGAAAATAAATCTGTCACCATGACAGCAACACATGAAAATTATGTTGTTGATGTGATGTTTTCATTCAATCTGCGCTAACGTATATCCTGAAGCGTATGGTAAGGCTAGTTAAACGCACTACTTCTTTTTCTCGTAACATCATTACCTTTCTCATGACGCATGCCGATAGAAATGATCGACGTGCAAGTCATACGAAGTTGGTTTGCCTTGTTGTAAGTCAAGCCACTCATCTTTGATTTTATGTTTGTTTTCAAAATATCTGTCTCTGTTATTTTAAAAATGACAAATCAATATGGTTGACATAACAACTGCCAGTAATAGGTTAAATATTGATTTCGCTTAGGGGTGGCTTTATTTAGGGCGTGATATAGATGTTTGAGTCTCTAGTTTTTCACGAAAATTGCTTTTAAATAACATTGATTGCGTTAATAAAAACCAGGGTGTTTGCAATGAATTTGGTATGACGTTTGTCGTGACAAACATTAATGTACTTAAAATATAAGCCATAAAAGATGCAAGGGTAGGGCTAGTTGTTTTGTTTATAGGTTCCCTTTATGTGTTTTAGCTGAATGAGAGTATTCCTGAAGTATTTAGGTTTATTATATTAGCCCCCTTCACCACAAGCCTTTAATTAACAGGGTGATGATGGTTTATCTACATTAATTTTCAGGAGACAAATGAATTGGTATGTTTATGATTTGAATATTTTAAAAATAGCATTGTTTCTTTTTTATTTATGGCCGTTATTATAAATGAAAATTAATTTTTTAGTTAGTTGAGAACATGCAATATTTTTGTGCAAAAAGCTTCGCAGTTTGCGAATTTTTTGTTTTGTCTTCTAGTGACGCACATATTCCATTGAATATCAACTAATGAAATGCTGGCCTGTCATTTGCATAGGTGTATAGAAATTTAACCTCTGTCGAAGGAATGCATTTTAAGGGTAAAGAATATCATGAATGAGTTGGTTGTTTTTGTTGAGAAAAACAGCAGGCACCGTGATCTATAAAGTTTATGTAATAAGTTATTAGATAGGCCATGGTGTTGCACTGAACGATTTTTACCATAGCCCTGGATGCCTTTAGCCGTACCTTTATTATCAGGGCGATGCAGCGAATTGTTAATCATTGTTAATGATCAGGTACGAATCATCTACACCTATGAAACTACGGTGAATCAGGCCAATGCCAGGCCAGAAAGGACGGCTGAAATAGAGTAATAGTTTAACTGCGGGACAACAGGAGAAAAACGTGAATTCAGATCAAACTACAAACAGTGCTGTTGGGGGTATCACGATTGATGCTTCCGGCACTATCAAATCTTTTGATGCTATGGCGGAATCCATATTTGGTTATTCGGCATCTCAGGTTGTTGGTTGTAATGTGATGATGCTGATGCCAGAGCCGTACCATTCGGAACACGATGGTTATTTGCAACGTTATATGCACGAAAGCGCGCCTCGAGTGATCGGCAAAGGCCGTGAAGTGATTGGTCTGCGTAAAGATGGTACAACCTTTCCGCTGTGGCTGGCGGTAAATGAGGTGCGACTCGGGGAGGAGCGTATTTTTGTCGGCTCCGTTGTTGATCTCTCCGGAAGTAAGGCGATAGAGGCCGGTCTTGCTCGTAGTCTGGAAGTAACCCGGGCGATACTTGATACGGCAGTGAATCCTATCATTACGATTGATAGTGACGGTAGCATCCGTTCTTTTAATCCGGCCGCTGAACAGCTTTTTGGTTACGATACTGAAGAGGTTATCAACCAAAATATTAATCGACTCATGCCCGAACCTTATCATTCGGAACATGATGATTATCTGAGTCGTTATCTCAATGGTGGCGCGCCTCGAGTGATTGGTACGGGGCGTGATGTAGAGGGACGTCGTAAAGATGGCTCCACTTTTCCAATGCTGCTCTCTGTTGGGGTCATGGATGTGGCCGATGGAAAAATGTTTGTCGGTATTATTGCCGATATCACCCAACAAAAGTTGGCTGAAGAAGAGCTGCGGCAACACCGCGATCACCTGGAAAAACTGGTGGCCCTGGCCACGGCCGAGGTCAAAGCGATTGTGCAGACGGCGGTTAGCGGTATTGTGACGATTGATGAGTCAGGCATTATTCATGTCTTTAATCCCTCCGCAGAGGCGCTGTTTGGCTGGAAGGGCGAAGAAGTGGTAGGAAAAAATGTCTCCCTACTGATGGACGATTTACAAGCCTCACAACATGATGCCCATCTCAATCGTTTTCTTGAAACAGGCGAGGCCCGTATCATCGGTATCGGCCGGGAAATAACCGCCAAACGTAAGGACGGTACTACTTTTCCCGCCTATCTGGCCGTAGGCCATACCCAGCTAGAGAATAGTCATCGTCTTTTTGTGGCGTTCATCGCCGACATCAGTGAACAAAAACGCAATGAAGAGGCGCTCAGACAGGCGAAGGAAGAGGCTGAAGCAGGCGCACAGGCAAAGGCGGCCTTTCTAGCCAATATGAGCCATGAAATTCGCACCCCCATGAACGCCATCATGGGCTTTGCCGAGGTGGTACTCAAGGCCCCTGAACTGGCACCGGAAACGAAGGGCTATGTGCGGACGATTCTGAATTCCTCCAAATCACTATTGGGGCTTATCAACGATATTCTGGATGTATCTAAATTGGAAAGTGGCAAGTTTGCCCTGGAGACAGTCTGCTTTCATCTACCTAATGCCCTGGCAGAAGCCATGCGCACAGTGGAACAACAGGCGGCGGAAAAGGGCTTGAGTATACAGATTGAATATGATCCGGCCTTGCCGATGCGTTTTATGGGGGATCCCTCTCGCTTGCGGCAAGTGGTGCTGAACCTGGTGGGCAACGCCATTAAGTTTACCGACAGCGGTGGGATTACCTTTCGTGTGCAGGATGGTGAAGAAGCGGATCAGCTTCATTTTTCCATTGCCGATACCGGTATCGGCATGAGTCCGGAACAGGCGGGGAAGGTGTTTGATTCATTCTCCCAGGCTGACAGTTCAACGACCCGCCGTTTTGGTGGCACGGGACTTGGCACTACGATATCCCTGCAGATTGTGGAACTGATGGGGGGTAAAATATGGGTCGAGAGTGAACAGGGAAAGGGATCGATATTCCACTTTACCGGCCGCATGCCTGAGGCAGAGAATATTGATGGCTGTTTGTATGAAGCGGTCAGCTCTGTGATGGAAGAATATGTTTCTCCACGCCTGTTTCGTGTCCTGGTGGCTGAGGATATTGAGGAGAATGCTACCCTGGTGACACTGCGCCTGGGACAACAGGGCCACGAGGTTCTCTGGGTGAAAAACGGCCTTGAAGCTGTCGAGGCCTTTCGCACCGGCCAGCATGATCTGATCCTCATGGATGTCATGATGCCCGAGCTGGATGGCCTGAATGCAACCCGTAGGATTCGTGAACTGGAACAGGGAACTCAAACCCCTATTCCAATCCTGGCGCTGACTGCCAGCGTTATGCGTGAAGATCATGACAAATGTCTGGCAGCAGGTATGAATAGTGTTGAAGCGAAGCCTATTGATTTCGATGCCCTATTTACGGCTATGGAACAGAGTGTCTCTGAAGGGGTCGGTAGGCCCAATACCAGTCGCAGAATTGGAATCGATCATAGTGCCGAGGTCGATCTTTCACCGCTGCAAGGGGTTGCGGATGTTTCAAAAGCCCTGAGTACCTGGCGTGATCCTCGTGCCTATGCCAAGGCATTAATCTCTTTTGCGGCTGAGCGGGCAAACGATGCGACAGAAATGGCGCGTCTATTGAATACTCATCCTGATGATGTCCAACCGGCGCGGGCCGTGGCCCATGCACTGAAAGGCGTGGCAGGCAATCTGGCCATTGAGCAGGTCGCCCAGTCGGCCATCAACGTTGACACCGCATTAAAATCTGAGCAACGGCCGCAGGCCTTTGAAAAGATAGAAGCACTTGCTTTGTCTCTGGCGGTGGCTGTCAGCGCAATTGGTGAGCTTAATTTGCCAGATGCCATTTCTGTTCCCCTTAAACCATTCGACCCTGCTGTAGTCGGCCGTTTGGTGCAAGAACTGTTGTTGGTGTTGAATGAACTTAACCCGGATAGCGCTGAGCCGGTGTTAACTCAACTTGGTGAATATATCAGTGATGTCGACCTCGCACCTATTCGTCGTGAAATAGACGTATTTGATTTTGACTCGGCTAAAAATAAAATGCACTCCCTCGCTGAAAAGCTGGGTTTGAGTTTGATAGATAAGGCCTAAGAGAGGTGAAATGATGAAAAAAATTCTTCTTGTTGATGATGAGCCCAACAACTTACAGTTGTTGAAGCAGATCCTAAAGGAACACTATCAACTCATTTTTGCCACCAGTGGGGAAAAGGCTCTTAGCGTGGTAGTCGAGCATGGCCCCGATCTGGTGTTGCTGGATATCATGATGCCGGGCATGAGTGGTTATGAAGTGTGTGAGAAGCTGAAGGCCAACCCTTCAACCACAAATATTCCGGTAATTTTTGTTACCGCCATGAGTGAAGTCGAAGATGAAGCCAGAGGCTTCGATGCCGGTGCGGTGGATTATATTCAAAAACCTGTATCAGGTGCCATCGTGTTACGGCGGGTGCAAACTCACCTGTCATTGGTACGGGCCAAAGAGCTCGATGATAATCAACGGGCGGCGATCTTTATGCTCGGTGAGGCTGGACACTATAATGATACCGATACGGGTGAGCATATCTGGCGAATGTCGGCTTATGCCCGTGCCATTGCCGAGGCAGCGGGATGGGATCATGATATTGCTGAGCGCTTGGAACTGGCAGCACCCATGCATGATACGGGCAAGATTGGTATTCCTGATGAAATACTAAAAGCACCACGCAAACTGACACCGGAAGAATGGCAGATAATGAAAACCCATTCTGAAATCGGCAGCCGGATCCTCAGTATGAGTCGTAATCCTATTTTTAGTTTGGCAGCAGAAGTTGCACTTTATCATCATGAGAAATGGGATGGCAGTGGATATCCCAAGGGCTTGTCTGGTGAGGATATTCCTGAATCTGCGCGCATTGTTGCTATTGCCGATGTGTTTGATGCACTGACCATGAAACGCCCGTATAAAGAGGCGTGGCCTCTGGAAAAGGCTTTTGCGACCATCAAACAAGATGCAGGTACACACTTTGATCAACAGCTGGTTAATCTTTTCATAGATATTCAGTCAAAGATTCTTCAAATCAAGGAAGAATGGGATGCCAAAGAGATATTGTAATTTGTCGTTATGTTATTACCTGAGGTCATAAAAAAGGCCTCTAAAAGAGGCCTTTTCCAATAACTTAAAACAATATACTACGTTTACATTAAATTCGTTTTAAGCTTCTTAATGGCATTATTTTCCAACTGCCGAATCCTTTCTGCTGAAACACTGTATTCATCTGCCAGTTCTTGCAGGGTCGTTTTATTGTCGGTTAACCAGCGACGTTGAACGATGTCGCGGCTGCGATCATCCAATGTGGCGATGGCGTTTTGCAGACGTTGGTTATTGTTTTCTTCCCAGTCACGGGCTTCCATCAGTTGCCCTGGCTCCTGTGAATTGTCTTGCAGGTAAGTGGCCGGTGAATAGCTGTGGTCGTCATCATCGTCACCGCGCAGGTCGAAAGCAATGTCCTGTCCAGTGAGTCGCGATTCCATTTCGCGCACATCTTTGGTTGTGACGCCCAGATCTTCAGCCACGCCATTGATTTCATCGCGCGTGAACCAACCGAGTTGTTTCTTTGCGCTGCGCAGATTGAAGAACAATTTGCGTTGTGCTTTAGTGGTGGCCACTTTGACAATGCGCCAGTTACGCAATACATATTCATGTATTTCTGCACGTATCCAGTAGACAGCGAAGGACACTAGACGCACGCCACGGTTTGGATCGAAGCGTTTGACGGCCTTCATCAAGCCGATGTTACCTTCCTGAACCAGATCGGCAACAGGTAGGCCGTAGCCACTGTAACTGCGGGCGACGTGGGCGACAAAGCGCAGATGCGACAGCACCAGCTCGCGGGCCGCTTCCAGATCGCCATCATTATGGAGGCGGTTGGCCAGCTCAGTTTCCCGTTCGGCACTGAGTACGGACACCCGACTGACAGCCTGCATGTAGGCATCCAGGCTACCTGTGGGAACTGCAAGTTGTAGGTCTAAGGTTTTGCTCATAGTATCACTCCCGAAATTTTTCCTAATATTAGCACTCTGCCCCTTTGAGTGCCAATCCTGGTAAAGGTTCAATTTGTAAACAATTTTAAAATGTTAAAAAAAACAAGTCATTATCATGTCTGGATGATGCTTTCTTGCCGTGGGGCATCGACAATATCGTCATCTGTGTAGATACAGATCCGGTTGCGCCCCCGTTCCTTGGCGGCATTGAGGGCCTTGTCGGCATTTGCCAGGAATTGGCTAAGGTGTAAATTGGGGAAGTCGAGACTGGAGACCATGCCTATGCTGATAGTGATATTTATGCCGACCGGGTGCAGGTCGGCGATGTCCTGGCGCAGTTTTTCTGCTTGCTGCATGGCCTGTTCGGTATGGGTGTTGGGCAACAAGATACTGAATTCCTCTCCGCCAAAGCGCACTACCATGGCATCTGGAAAGTGGTTATTCAGCAAGTCTCCTACTGCTGCCAGTACATGATCACCCATAATGTGACCTTTGCTTGTGTTTAACTGCCTGAAGTGGTCAATATCCAGCAATAATGCCCAGACCGGTTGTTGGTGACTGTCATGTAGATAATCCGGGCCATTATTAATTAGATAATGTTTATTGCGTACGCCAGTGAGACTGTCGGTGGCGGCGATCCAGCGCATGGTTTCGGCTTGTTCTTTAATGGCACCGTGCTGGTGCTTGATGAGTAACAGGGTGCGCACCCGGGCGATGAGGATCTCCTCAATAATTGGTTTGTTAACATAATCATTTGCCCCGGCATGGAAAACCTCTATATGGGTCTTATCGTCATTATTGCCGGTCAGTACCAGCACCGGTAGTTCTTGCTGTGACATATGCAGGGTGACGCGTATGGCGTACAGTAGGTCACCACCGGTCATTTTGCCTTCCAGATAAAAGTCGGTGATCACCAGATCGATGGGGATTTGTGAGTGATTTCCACCGCTATCAGCGACATAAGACATGGCCTCTTCGGCAGTATTGACCCGTAATACTGTCAGGCCATACTGGTCAAGGATTTTACCGGTAACGGCAGCAGCCGTGGCACTATCCTCAACAAATAGTATATGGCCGACCATGCCGGAGTGGCGCTGAATAAAGCCTTTCACAAAACTGCCAAAGGCTTTGTAACCCTTGGATTTGTCAAAATAGTCGGTTATCCCGGCGGCGAAACCTTCATGTAGCAGACGTGTGTCGGCATCACCAGAAACAATGATGACCGGCACATAACTGAGTTCATTGGATTGACGTATCTTGCGGCACAGGGCCAAGCCGTCCATATCAGGCAGCACCAGGGCGGTGGAAAGCAGATCGAAGCGAGCCCCGGAAAGTTTTTGTAAGGCCTCCTTGCCGGATTCACAGGCCGTGACTTCTACATGGGGTAACTCTTGCAGTAGCGTTTTGGTCAGCAAGGCGCGAGTCACAGAAGAGCCATCAACAAGCAAGATGCGAATAGTTTGATTGGCCATGCTTGGGATTGCCACCCTTGGTTTAAGTTAAGATTTAAAGCCAGTATCGGAAATATACGATATTAACGTGGTTCAATGTCGCGTAAATGCCGCCCGACTGCAAGCCAGGAGCCCGCCAGTCCCAGCAAAATGCCGCAGGCAAACAATAACAAGCTGGTTTGAGCATCAAGGGAAGAAAGCAGGATATCACTATGATAGAGCCGGGCCAGTCGCTCGATAGGGTCATTTAATAAAAAGAGGGCGGTGTTTATTAGCACAAAGGCGATCAGCGCACCAAACAGGCCATACCAGAACCCGGTATAGAGAAAGGGGCGACGAATAAAAGCATCTGTGCCGCCGATGAGTTTGACTATAACTATCTCGTCGCGCCGGTTCTGAATAGCAAGCCGAATGGTATTACCCACCACCAGTAACACGGCCAGGGCTAGCATGGTGGCCAGTATCCAGACACCGCGTTTGATGAAATCCATGATGGTGTACAGACGTTTGATCCATTCCTCATCGAGTTGGGCGACATCAACATGCACCATGCCCTGCAATTGGGCTAGCAGTTTTTGCATAGCCTGTTCGCCAGTATGTTTGATCGAGGGATGAATGACGACGACATGGGGCAAGGGATTTTCATCCAGTGCCTTCATGGCTTCAGTGAAACCGGCATTTTGTTTAAATTCCTTGAGGGCATCCTGTTTTGATATAAAGCGTACCTTGCCAACCTCGGGCATTTGGCGCAGGCGTCCCGCCAACTGCTGCGCCTGTTTTTCATTTACGCCTTTTTTCAGGAATAGGGAAATTTGGGTCGCGCCATCAATTTCACCAGAGAGTAGTTCAGCACTTTTCAGAAGCACATGCAGACCAGTGGGCAAGGCCAGGGCAATGCCAATCACGGTGGCAGTCATCAGCATGGAAAAAGGATCTCGCAATAACTGGCCGAGTGTATATATAAGTGTCTGGGCATGACGTACAAAATAACTGCCGCTACGGGTGATTAAATTGGGCTGGTGCTGACGCTTGAGATCCTGTCCGTGTTTAGACTGTGTGCTTGCGGATTTCATGATTGCGCCGGATTATCCTGTTGCAATTGTCCATTTTTGAGTATTAGTTGCCGGCGCTGCATACGCGAGATCAACTCCAGATCATGGCTGGCCACCAGTACCGTGACACCGACCTGCGAGAAGTCACTGAAGATCTGCATAATATCCCATGACAGCGCCGAATCCAGGTTGCCGGTAGGTTCATCGGCTAGTAATAATGGCGGTTTGTGGACAACTGCGCGGGCAATGCCGACCCGTTGCTGTTCTCCGCCAGATAAGGTGATCGGGTAGTGTTTTTCCTTTTTAAGTAAGCCGACCTTTTCCAGTGCTGGACGCACACGGCGGCTGATTTCCCGATGGGGGTGACCAGCAATGATCAAGGGCAGGGCGACGTTATCGAAGACAGTGCGATCAAATAACAACTGGTGATCCTGAAAAATAATGCCTATGTTGCGTCGAAAATAAGGGATCTGCCGACGCTTTACTCTGGCCAAATTCTGGCCGTTGACAATAACCTGTCCCCGTGAGGGTCGCTCAAGCAGTGCGATGAGTTTCAACAGGGTACTTTTACCGGCACCGGAATGACCGGTGATAAAAGCCATCTCACCTTGTTCAATGTCAAAAGAGATGTTGAGCAGGGCATCTTGGCCGCTTGCGTAGCGTTTAGTGGTGTTGCTGAAATGGATCATCGGCTTATTTAACTAAAATGATTAAAAAATTTTCACCATCAAGACCGCTCCTGGGCATCTCTGCCCTTGCGGCATTAGTACATCCATATACATTACGCCAAGGCTCCAAGAAAGAACAATTTCTATGGTTTGGCAATTTAGATTCTTGAGAGAGCATATATTTTTTATCTTTAATTTTTAACCCCATCTGACCCAAGAGGGAAAGCCTAAGTTGATTTTACTTTTTCTTGGAGTCTTGGTGGTGAGATTTGTTTATTCATCATGTTCAAACAAAGCCTCAACAAATTCTTCTGCATGGAAAGGGCGCAGGTCGTCTACGGCTTCACCGATACCGATAAAACGCACCGGGATGCCCAGTTTGTCGGCGATGGCGAAGATGATGCCACCCTTGGCAGTGCCATCCAGTTTAGTGAGGGTGATGCCGCTGACGGTCACGGCCTGATTGAATTCTCTGGCTTGCGCGAGGGCATTCTGGCCTGTGCCGGCATCAAGCACCAACATGGTTTCATGGGGTGCTGTGTCATCCAGTTTACCCATCACCCGTTTGACCTTTTTCAGTTCTTCCATGAGGTTACTCTGGGTATGAAGACGTCCGGCCGTATCAGCAATCAAGATGTCGATGTTCTTTGCTTTGGCGGTTTGCAGGGCATCGAAGATTACACTGGCGCTATCGGTACCGTTGCTCTGAGATATGACCGGGATATCGTTGCGTTCGCCCCAGCTCTGTAATTGCTCCACCGCAGCGGCACGAAAGGTGTCTCCGGCGGCTAGCATGACCGATAGACCCTGTTGTTTGAATTGCCGAGCCAGTTTACCGATGGTGGTGGTTTTGCCTACACCATTTACGCCAACCATAAGGATCACAAAGGGTGATTTGCTGCGATCAATTTCCAGAGGCTTATCACTAGGGGCGAGAATCGCCGTCATGTCGGTGCGCAAGGCGGTAATGAGTGATTCACTATCCCTCAGTTCTTTTTTTGAGATCCGGCGGCTCAGGTCATCGATGATACGCATGGTGGTTTCTACGCCGACATCGGCTGTGAGCAACAGTGTTTCCAGCTCTTCCAGGATATCGTCATCAATTTGTCGGTTGCCTTGCACCAGTGAGGAGAGGGAATCGGTGATTGAGTGGCGCGTTTTGGATAGGCCCTGCTTGAGTCGACCAAACAGAGATTGAGATTCAGGTGGCGCTAAAGTCTTTTTTTTGAAACCAAACATCGTAATTTTTGTCTTATGTCAGCTATAGTAATCAGATTGTAATGTTGGAGACCCGTGACGAGTCAGTTAGTAGGATATCCTACCATTGCCACCGGCGCGGGGTAAGCACTCACTTAGGGGAATCTTGGGATTTGCGATATATGTATATAAAAAGGTATCACGCCACAGTATTGGTTTTATTGGGTTTGTTCTTGAGCGGGTCACTCTCTGCTCAGGTTCATGAATTTAAATTACGCAATGGGCTCAAGATATTAATTAAAGAAGACCACCGTGCGCCCGTGGTGGTGGCGCAAATCTGGTACAAGGTTGGCTCCAGCTATGAACATAATGGTATCACCGGTGTCTCCCATGTGCTGGAACACATGATGTTTAAAGGTACGGAAAAACATGATGCGGGGGAGTTTTCCAAAATTATTGCCGCTAATGGTGGCCGTGACAACGCCTTTACCTCTAAGGACTACACAGCCTACTTCCAGCACCTGGAGGTCAGCCGTCTGCCCATCAGCTTTGAAATGGAGGCTGATCGTATGCGTAACCTGACCCTGCCAGTGGAGGAATTCAAAAAGGAAGTAGAGGTCGTAATGGAAGAGCGGCGTATGCGCACAGACGATAAGCCCCGGTCTAAAATGTATGAGCAATTTTATGCCACAGCCTTTAACAGTAACCCCTATGGCCAGCCCATTATTGGCTGGATGGATGATCTGATAAATCTCAATATCAATGACCTGCAAATGTGGTATGAGAAATGGTATGCCCCCAATAATGCCACACTGGTCGTTGTTGGTGATGTCAATCCAAAAGAGGTGTTAAAACTGGCAGAACGTTATTACGGTAGTGTGCCACGCACACCTAACGTTAAGCCTCTTAAGCCGCGTTTTGAGCCGAAACAGGACGGGCCACGTTATTTGAAGGTTAAGGCTCCTGCCCGTTTGCCATATTTATTAATGGGCTATAAGGTACCGGTGGTTAAAACCGCAAAAGAAGAATGGGAGCCTTATGCTCTGGAGGTGATGGCCGGGGTACTGAGCAGTGGTTCCAGTGCTCGTTTCACCAAAAAACTCGTACGTGAAAAACAGATCGTAGCCCAGGCCAGTGCGGGCTATAACCTTTATGCTCGCCAATCGGAGTTGTTTGTTATCGATGCCACGCCTGCGGCGGGCAAAAGTATCGAGGCGGTACAACAAGCCATTGTAGATGAACTTGAGTTATTAAAAACTCAGCCCGTCAGTCAGCAGGAACTGGATCGTATTAAGGCGCAAGTAGTGGCAAGCAAGGTTTATGAAAAAGATTCCCTGTTTTATCAGGCCATGCAAATGGGAACCCTTGAGACGGTCGGTCTTGGTTGGCAACGATTGGATGAATACCCGGACAAGGTGCGTAGCGTCACTGCCGAGCAGATTATGCAGGTGGCAAACAAGTACTTGATCGAAGACAGTTTGACCGTGGCCGAATTGGTGCCGGTTTCCATGAAACAAGCAAAAAAGAAAAATTAGATTATGTTTGCAGCGAATGTAAAATCCCCCTTAACGTTTTTAGTGGCGATTATTATTGCCGTCGGTGTGTTTATCTGGATAAGTGAAGATCAGATCATACCTGAGTCCTCCTCTTCCAAGCACAGCTTTAACATTAAATCATGGCAGACTCACAATGGTGCCAAGGTGGTGTTTGTGCAGGCCAATGAATTGCCTATGCTCGATGTGCAAGTGGTATTTGATGCAGGCAGCGCACGCGATGGCAATTTGCCTGGGCTGGCCAGTTTTACTCATCAAATGCTTGATAGAGGGGCGGGTGAGTGGTCAACCGATCAGATTGCCGAGCGCACCGACAGTATTGGTGCCAGTATTGGCGGCAGTGTGGCAAGGGACATGGCGGTATTGTCTCTGCGTGCCTTGACGGACGAAGCCATACAGGAAAAGGCCCTGGCAACCTTGCAGGCCATTATTCAGAAACCACTCTTTCCTAAAGAGGAATTGCAGCGTGAGCGCAAGCAGCTTATGATCTCACTAGAAAATGAGCAGCAATCGCCAAGTGCGATCGCCAATAAATTATTTTATAAAAATCTTTATGGTCAGCACCCTTATGCCTCGCCCGTTGCGGGTGACATGGAGAGTGTCACAAAACTGGAGCGTGATAGTCTGGCTCGTTTTTATAAACAATATTATGTAGCGAGTAATGCCGTTATTTCCATGGTTGGAGCTATTGATGAGGCCCGCGCCAAAGATATTGCCGAGCAACTGATGTCAGGTCTGGACAAGGGTAATAAGGCTGAAAAAATAGACGCAGTACCTGAGTTGCAAAAGGCTGTTGCCGCCAATCATCAACATCCTTCGACACAAACCCATGTAATGCTTGGTCAGCCAGGAATGAAACGGGGTGATAAGGATTACTTTGCCTTGTATGTTGGTAATCATATTCTTGGTGGTAGTGGTTTCAGTTCGCGCATCGTTGATGAAGTACGTGAAAAGCGTGGACTTGCCTATAGTAGCTACAGTTATTTTATACCGATGCGCGCAAGGGGACCTTTTTTGTTAGGTCTGCAAACCAAAAATACTCAGGCAAAAGAGGCACTACAGGTTTTGCGTGAGACCCTGGACACGTTTATTAAAAATGGTCCAACTGATGATGAGCTGGATCATGCGATCAAAAATATTACCGGCGGTTTCCCTCTGCGCATCGACAGCAACAGGGACATTGTTGGTTATTTGGCTATGCTGGGTTTTTATGATTTGCCTCTGGATTACCTGCAAACCTTTAATCATAATGTTCAGAATGTCACGAGTGAACAAATCATGCAGGCCTTCCAGTCACGTATCCATGCGGATAATATGATCACTGTGATGGTAGGTGATGTGAGCACGACAAAAAATACAAAATAATCATGCCTCGCAATACCCGGAATCAGTTGCGGATTATTGCGGGTGAGTGGCGTGGCCGTAAACTTCCCTTTGCCGATGTGGAGGGACTCCGTCCGACACCAGATCGGGTGCGCGAAACCCTGTTTAACTGGTTGTCTCCCCGGATGGAGGGCGCACGTTGCCTGGATCTTTTTGCTGGTAGTGGTGCGCTTGGACTGGAGGCTCTGTCGCGTGGTGCAGGGGAAGTCATAATGCTGGATCAGCACCCCAAGGTGATTAAGCAACTTCAGGCCAACCTTACATTGCTGACGTGTGATCGGGCGGTGGTACAACAGGCTGATGTACTGAGCTTTTTACAACAGGCACCCGACAAATCCTTTAACGTGGTGTTTCTCGACCCTCCTTATCGAAAAAATCTGTTGGCACCCTGTTGCGAACTATTAAGCAAACAGGCTTGGCTGGCCAAGGGGGCACGGGTCTATCTGGAAATTGAAAGTGACCATCCATTGCCCGTCTTACCGGATAACTGGGAACTGGTACACAGCAAAAAGGCGGGCCAGGTGGCTTATCACCTTGCGATTTTTAGTAAATAGCCACTTGACCTTTTAATGTACAACATCAATGATTGGACACTATGACCATTAAAGCCATCTATCCTGGAACCTTCGATCCCATTACCAGCGGTCACCGTGATCTGGTGCAGCGGTCAGCACGCCTTTGTGATCAGGTTGTCGTGGCGATTGCCAGGGGAGGCGGTGGTGATAAAAAGCCGGTATTTACCCTGGATGAACGGGTAGATCTGGCAAAGACGGTGGTGGGTGATTTGCCTAATGTCGAGGTATGTGGCTTCGACACCCTCTTGATCGATTTTGTTCGAGAGCAACAGGCCCAGGTCATCCTGCGCGGTCTTCGAGCGGTGTCTGACTTTGAATATGAATTCCAGCTGGCCAGCATGAACCGCCATCTCGATGAAAATATTGAGACCATTTTTATGACCCCTTCTGAGCAGTACTCCTATATATCCTCAAGTTTAGTGCGTGAAATTGCCAACCTCGGTGGTGATGTGTCGCCCTTTGTTCATTCCAAGGTGGTTGCTGCATTAAAGAGCAGATTAAGTTAAAATCCCAGTCCGTGCAGACCGATACACCAGTAAACAAGTCAGTTATTCCGGAGTTATTATGTCTTTGATGATTACAGACGAATGCATCAATTGTGATGTCTGTGAACCCGAGTGCCCCAACAGCGCTATTACGCAAGGCGATGAGATCTACGAGATCGACCCCAATCTGTGTACCGAATGTGTTGGTCACTACGATGAACCTCAATGTGTTGATGTCTGCCCGGTAGATTGCATTCCCAGCGACCCGGACAATGTTGAAGGGCCAGAGCAACTGCAACTTAAATATGAAAGGTTGATGGCCAAGTCGGCCTGATGCTGTACTAGATTTTCTTTTCATCACACAGGCTCAAAGATACAACGTTATTTATTTCATAACGTTTATCATCTGAGCGGAATCATTTTTTTGAGCCTGGGTGGTGAAAAATATCACTTCTTAGTGGCGCAGGCTTTGTTGTCACAAAGCCATGCCTATTTTTTCTTCCAAAAAAGTCATCGTTGCCGCACTAATAGGCAGCAGTTTAATGGCTGTCATCGTGTTTGCTATGCTGATCAGAGATTCGGGGATTATGCTGGCCTGTTGTTTATTTTAGCCGGTGTAGCGCTTATGCATGTTACCGGAAACGCCACTTATGGCGATATTATCACCTTGGAGTTAGTGGGCTTGATCTCAGGCGATACGATCACTTGGCTAGTGCAGAAAACAAAAAATTTACTCATCGGTAAAAACGCCAACCCTCAGCTCGTAGAAAGAAGACATTCGGCGTATTATCAAGGCTGAACAGGGTATTCAATGCATTAACAAAAGACTTACTATGTACGTGTTATTTGGTTTTGTCCTTGTTAATATCAGCATTACTTTTGTGACACTATACCCGTTGATGAGATTAAAAAAACCATTATCGGTTTCGATCAAAAATAAAATCCCGGTTTTATGCCGGCTTCAGGAAAGAGGAATATCATGAATAAATTTTCAGTTCTTGGTGTTTTATGGATAGTCATGTTGTTAGCACTACCTGTCAGCAAGGGCATGGCGGCAGATGAGGAGGTTATGAAAGTGGTTTATCATGCTGATTTTGCCGATCCACGCCGTCTGAGTGCCATGTTGACCAGTATCAATAACATGGCCATAACTTATCAAAATGATCTGGTTGATTATGATGTTCGTATTGTCTTTGTCGCCTACGGTATTCGGTTCCTGACAAAGGATAAGTTGGCAAAGACACCCTTTGCCGAGGATAAGGAATTGGCTGAGCGGCGGGATAATCTTATGCAACGGCTGGTAAGTTTACAAAAGGTGCAAGGTGTAAAACTGGAGCTATGTGACATCACACGTCAGGGCGTGGATTTAGATGTCAAAAAACTCATACCCAATGTCAAACTGGTTCGTTCCGGCGTAGTTCGTATCGCCGAGTTGCAACATCGGGGATTTGCCTATCTGAAAATAGAGTGACAATATCTGAAACAAAACACTTCACCTCCAACTGTTTCTGCCGCTTTCCTGTACCTCGCTCGAAGAAATAAAGTTACTAAGGGGTGCGATGATTACCCGACATTATATTTCCAACACCTAAGGCAAGTGTCCTTTTATCAACCGTTATTTCTCAGCGCGATACATCTGCTCTCTTTGTAACAATATCCAACAAAGCCTAGCCATCCTGTTGGCCATGGCGACATTGGCTTTATTGTGACAGCGCCGTGTGATTAAGGCATTGAGTCAATGACTCAACCGGTCATCACGTTTTTTACAACGAGCCATTGCTGCACGGACACCGTGTATTAATGGTTTCCGACAATATCGGTTGCCCCGTTTGCTAATGGCTAACATGCTTTATCTATGACCGCTGACATATTGTCGCGGGGTGATCCCCAGACAGACCAAGAGTTGTTGATCGGCGGGATCGATAAGGGCGGCCATTTTAGCTTGTTTTTAACACAGCCAGTGCGGCTTCAGTGGGTTTTTAAATGTACCCTAAAGTGAGCAGATAGAGTGGCTGAATTGGTAGGTGCAAAAAGGGGGGGCAACTTGTGATTGGTCTTGAAAATTGTATGTTGCCAGTTATTCTTCCGTTTGACCTATGAAGTCAGAATGCCTTTGGGTGTGATATTTATCACAGGAGTCACATTAATAATAAGGTATTATCCTTACTATATGGGGTTACGCTAATCTAGTCACTCGATTAGAAGGGGGGGGATCATAAATTGATTCAGCCCGAAGTGTCGGAGGGGAGATAAAATCAATGACCAATATTCGCAAAAGCACGCTGAAGTGTGCAATGCATAAGTTTACGTTTCGCTTTTTTGCAACACTGTTTCTCGTTGGCCTTAGCAGCTTGGCTAATGCTCTCGTCATTCATCAGTGGAGATAGCACCACTACCGATACAAAACGAAAAACAAGTCTTTCTATTTCGTGGCTACACAACACGGATGCTGACTTAAACGGATACTATATCTATCATGGCCCAAACCCATCAACGCTTACGGATAAATACTTAGTTGGAAAAGAAACCAACTCATATGTATATCAAATTAAAGATGCTGACAGCGCAGATCATTATTTTGCAATAAGTGCTGTTGATCTTGCTGGTAACGAATCAACTCCCTCTGGCGTAATTCATGTTAATGATAAAATAACGTCGTAAACATAATCTGGCAAATATAACGTTAGGGCGGCCTTCATATGGTCGGGGAGCTATGTTGCGACTTATTATGTTGATAATGCGGCTCTTGATGATAATGGTACCGGCTCCACTCTTTCACTCAAGACATATATTGCTTCTGGCATTCAATTGATGAGCGGTGGAGATATCTTGATCATTTTCGCAAGCAGGTTTTTCGGCGCCTAATAATGCATCATACGTTAGTTCTTAAGCTGTACAAAAAACAGGCGTCAATCCAAGCTTAGCGCGACCTGACAACCTATCACGTTCAGGGTGAGCGCGTTTTGCATTCGTTGACAAGTATTCTAATGCACGCAGAACCGCTGCCTTAAG
>JAFLJQ010000203.1 GCA_022712915.1 Gammaproteobacteria bacterium
GATGCTGTAGAGAAATATATTCGTTTTTATAATTACAAGCGATTGCATTCTACCCTTGGATATTTAACACCTAACCAGAAAAAAATGGAATTGAAAAATGCGGCTTAAATTCTTTCCAATAAAACTTGACCACTACACCCTTTATATCGGAACAGGTAGTTATCTGACAAAAGTAGAAGGTGTGTTAAATAAGGAGCTACCGATTAATTATTAACGCTCACTATGACCAATAACAAATAGACACGGCAATGATAATTAAAAAAAATTGCAAGTGAATATACGAGAGGGCTGATTGAATATTGCTGAGTTTAGGGATTAACTTTGTTGTTATTAAGAATGAATTAGCGGCGGCTTTCAACTAAATTCTGCGGGGTATTCGTGGTGAGTGAGCTGAAGACATAAATGATGAAAACTTAGCCGGACACCCATCTTGAAAATCCAGAATAATTCAAAACAATCAACAAGTTAGATTGCTTTCTTAAGATGGGTGTCCGGTTTACTTGGGCTACTTCTGGCTATCTTTAAGATGGGTGTCCGGTTTACTTGTTGTATTTATTATCCGAATCCAGGCTACTTAACAACGTTGAGTACTTTTCTTAACTGGGGTTGGCCCACCATGTACATATGGCGGCCAATAAACTCAAAATCGCCTGCCCCGGTGGGGTAAGGTATTTTGCCGGTGGTTGTAATCTCCCCCTCTTGGGAAATTTTTAGTAGATATTTATCATTCCATGTTCCGCCACTTAAAAGCCATACACTGCCCTCGTAGTAACGAAGTGGGTTTGATATTGATTGGTTGCCGGTGGAAGAAAAAGGGGCGTATTGGTCCAGATATTTTTTATACACCATTTTCCCGGTTGCAATATCAGCCTTATAGATAAAGCTATTTTTGTGGTCACGGTTTTCATCGGGCACATAGCCAACAATCGTGTCACCTTCTGTTGCAACAATGCGCCCTGCAGAGAGTGATTCGCTGATGGGGTCAATGGTTCTCATGACTTGGTCTTTGCCTAACGTCGTATTGTAAATAAACAGACGTCCTTGTGTCGGTGTTGGCTTAGCAGGTGTAACCGTGGTGTCACTAATAGCGACAGTCGATATGACGATATACCGGCCATTGCCTGCGGCGGCTAAGTCCCTGACTTGGTAATTAGAGAAAATATCATAAAACCCATCCGTCAAATCTGTCTCACCATTGACCCAGCCAAGGCATCCAGCCGTGCCGTTGTCTCGCCATTTTCCGCCGAAGTAAATATTCCCATCGGCCCCCACAGCAGAGGCATACATTTTTTTACACCCCGCACCGGTCGCATAAAAGCTGCCGAGGTGTTTGGGGTTACGTTCGTCATTAGCCACAATCGTCGAAGGATCAGCTGGGTGGTAGTTATCAGATATTTTAGTTTTCTTGGGTTTTGAGCTGTCAAATAGATACAAGGCTGAGTTGGGGTAGCCGCTAAAGTAAACTTTATTGCCATAAACGGCGGTTGTGTAATGGCTGAGGCCTGTTTGTGCTAAATAGCTCGATTGCTCGGTTTGAGGGTCATGTGTGAAGGTGCCTGAATAGTCCAACCCTGAACCAAACAATGTCCCATTACTGAGTTTACTTATTCGACGTAATCTTTGAGGGTGCGTTGTTTCACTAAAATCAATGCTCTGCCAAGGTTGATCCGTGTATTGAAACCAGAGTCGATGATTATCTCCCGTACCCCCTATCAGCGTGTTGTCATATTTGATGTTTTTTGGAAAGAGTAGATCTTCAGGTTTTGAAAGCCGAATGTACTCTTTACCATCATTGCCATTGCTCCATGGCTCAGGGACCTCACCTGTGCTGGTAAAACGTTGGATAAGCTCGCCGTTGTATAACCAGTACCTCTCTCTGGGGCTATCGGCTGGCATCACCTGGGTATAACCACCGTAACTACCCGAGTCGATTTCAAGGTAGTCTGAGGATATAAGGGTCGCGTCACTGTTATTAATAGTGTTCGCATCGTTAACCCAGTCCGTGATTTTAAGCGTGATGATGCTATAAGGCTGTCGCCCGGCAGCGATATAAATATGGGTGTCATCAACAAAAATATTTTCAGCCTGCCCCGAGCCATCTATTCCTAATTTGCCATACTCTTTGATTTGCCGTGTTGAAGGGTCAATTTGTATCGCGGTGACATACTGTGTTCCATCGCCATTACGCAATGCAGCAACCGCATACAGCATGCCATCCATACCGGTTATGATTCGTGATATACCGCCAGTCATGTAACTGGGCAGGTTGATAGGATCTTCCAAGGCATTTGTTTGAGCGTTGTAGACATGAACCTGCCAATCAGGTTGGCTGCGGGTTAGAATAAATAGTTTGCCTGAGGATGCTATTGCACCGGTATAACCGCTCGTCCACCCCTCTGCAGGCCCTGGGTTTGATAGCTCTTTGCCACCTCTTGAAGTGATGTTTACCTCATGACTACTGGTATCAATACTGATAAATCGTTGCTTGTACCAATAGATCATATAAAAGCTTGTGAGGTAATCCCATGTGCCATCACCATTGGGAGCCAGCAGTGCTCTTGCTCCACCAGCAATAGTGTTGACAGGTGTGCTTAAATCTTGAAAAAGCAGATCATCCACATTGGTATCAATGCTTACATCCTGCGTTGTAACTTCAAGTGCTGGCTCGTTGATGACAGGGGCATCCACCGTCGGAGGGAGATCATCATCACTACAAGCGCTGAAAATAAAGGGTATAAGAAGGCATAGTAAAATAGAGATTCTGTTAATCATTTTTGTCCTACTCCGTAACAACGTAAGTTATTTGTACCTCCGATGGGGCAATGCGTAGACATAGCTAATGGGGTATTTTGATAGACAATGACTTAACTTGATCCATGATGATCTATAACCTTTGCAGATTCAAGTCATCATGTGTGACCGGGGTCAGGTTTTGCAATACTACAAAGCTAGTTTTGTTTCGCTGGCGCGATGGCTGAATTAAAGTCGCTGGTCGCGCGACGACAAGTTACTTTTTTTGCTTGCCCAAAAAAAGTAACCTGACACCCATCTTAAAAAATCCTGAATAATTCAAGATAATTGACAAGTTAGATTGTTTTCTTAAGGTGGGTGTCTGGCTTACTTCTTTAAAACTTAGCCGGGCACCCATCTTGAAAATCCAGAGTAATTCAAAACAATCAACAAGTTAGATTGTTTTCTTAAGATAGGTGTCCGGTTTACTTGGCAAAAAACCTGTGTGTATTTTTCAATGCCCTTCTTGAAATTCTCCTCAGTACGAATGAGATGTTTGTCCTTTAGGTCACGCGCGGCACGCGGCACCATACCCTGTTCCAGTGACATGACGGGATTGCGGCTTGACTTCTGATTACAAGCGTTAAGCATCGCATTAAGCGTCAGTGGATACTGATCCGGCGTGACAACGGATAACACGGACTTCGTTGGCAGATAAATTTAATGGCATCTTTGGAATCCTTTTTAAACACATATTATTACAGTTCAACAATCAAAAGTCGAAAAATCGAGATCGGAATACAATACTTGCTTATATTAGAGAATACTTCGTCCCGGCCCCGGTTTGTATGACATCATTAAAAATAAAGTTTCAGGGCAATATTTGTGTATGTACTTTCCTGTCCTACCACCTCACTGTCATCATTAAATGATTCTTCATGGTTAAGAGAGAAATTAAAAGCAGCGCTACCACTTACAAAATGTTCCCAACCAACACTAACAAGCCATGTTTTATAGGTAACACTATTGCCATTTTCATGTTTTGTTTTGGAAAATGAAACTTGCCCCGTAAAGGTTAAATTTGATAATGAGGTGATAGGAACATGTTTTGTAACATAAGGGGCTAACGTATAAAACTCTTTCTTTGTCGTGCTTGTAGCATATTCATACTCATTATAGCCATACTCAAAACCGGCACCCATCTCAAAATTGGTCCGCACCAAGGAACCAAAAGTCATACCAATCTTAAATCTCTCGGTTGTATCGCCATCATCATATTCTGTATTACCAAAGAGTAAATAACTGGAACTGCCACCAATAGACTTAGTACCTCTTTTTAAATTTTTTGCATAAACAATATTATTGAAAAAAACACAACACAACATAACAACGGACCAAGCTTTAAGATGTTTCATCTATAACTCCAATAAAAAACCAAACAACCATTCACTGGAGACTTATAACATATAACAAGTAAGCCGAAAAGAGGAAGCTCGCAGGTTGTTAGTGAGTGCACAAACCCCAACCTTGTTTGTAGTGGTAGCGTCATTAAGCTGATGGTGACAATGACGGTTGTCATGCTTTAAGTCACACTCAAACATTCATCATGTTTTTTATTTGTCTAATCGTTACGCGGGCATGGATAGTTTATTTTTTGTTGGGATTCATTCTTCTTCCCAGCGTACCGAGCTGCATTAAACTAAACCAACTCAGGTTTATTATCTTTCAACCAATGTCTGATATCATGCAACAAATTCTCTGCATATTTTATACATTCATCAACGGCACTCATCGGGATAATATCACCAGAGTAGTCAGCAACATTACGTTGTTTTCTTAAAGCATCCAGAACAATCACAGTCTACTTATCAATATTAACTGTTTGGCTTAATGCTTGAATCATGGTCATATGGTGACCCGGTTTACGGGTAAGCGTTCGATACCCGTTCGATTGTAATGCCACATTGGCTAACTGCATAATCGCCTTATAAGCGGCATCAAAACGATTTTCCTGACTTATCTCCACAACATGTGCATCTGCAATATTACGTTCAGCAGCCGACAGTAAGCGTTGAATAACCATGGCATCGGGCACAATTTTTTCCAGGGTCTTGCCGACCAAATTATCCAGACTCATGCCCATCCCCTATCACACCAATCCTTGGTTTCGACAACACCTCTTTAATAAATGCATCATTGCTATTTACCATTTGATTCCATTCCTCCCTGCTATAAATTTTGGGATTAATCTCCCTGGCCAATGTTTCCTGGACAGTGTAAAGCACACCAACCACCTCTGAAAAACAAACATCACCAATAATCAGCAGATCAATATCACTGTCTGATGTCGCCTTTCCACTTGCCACAGATCCAAATATGAACGCCCGTTCAATACGAGATGACAATGGCATCAGTGCCGAACCAATGACATCTGCAACACCAAATGTCTTGTTAACTATTCCGAGTAACTCCTGATATATAGGACAGTCAGGATCCGCCTGATAATGATGCTGGTTGCCAATCCTGTTCATATGCAAAATGCCCGCAATCTGCATTCGATCAAGCTCACGCTTTATAGTGGCCACCCCCATACCCGTTAAACGCAATATTTCATTGAGATAAAAACTTTTATCAGGATGAGCATACAATAGACCCAACACCTTCTGTTGGGTGGTGGTAAAAAGGGCATCAGCAAGCAGACTCATCGATCATCAAACCAGTAATTCATAATTAGTGAACTATAGTTCATATAAAGTGAACGATCAAGCAGCCTGTTCAACGAGACATCCATCCCAAGAAATACTGATTTTTTTATATAAAACAGTAAATTAGTGTTTTTTATTATGCTGGGTGTCCGGTTTATTTAGGTAAAACATAGTACACTAGGTATACCCTAGTATTCAAGCGATGCAAACTAGGTAAATCTTAGCCCTACGAATGAAGCTGAATGTAGAGTTGGGATATGTCTGAAGTGGTGCCCTTTGGAAAACGTTTAAAACAAGCTAGAGAAAAGGTTGGTGTTTCACAGAAACGTCTTGGCATACTGGCGGGTATTGATGAATCCAATGCCAGCGCAATCATGAACCAGTATGAGCGTAATACCCATATACCTAAATTTGCCACTGTTCGAAATATTGCCAGGGTG
>JAFLJQ010000043.1 GCA_022712915.1 Gammaproteobacteria bacterium
TAGTCCTTGCAGGCTTCTTCGTTATCAAATCGTGCTTGCCATTCGAAAAAACTCATCCCCTCTTTTTTCATTTTCTGCACCTAACTTATTGTAAGTAAATGCATTATAATCTCTTGGCTGAGTTTTGTTTAGAGGCATGTAAAGTTTTACACTTCATTTTTTTCAATAAACTGGATGATGTCCAGGCCCTACATGACTTTTTTGTAACGTCGTATTTTTGTGGTGAAAAAAACAATGAAGTTGCTGTACATTCAAAATCAAAAAAATCGATATCAATGTTTATGTCGAATTAACTGATTTATAGAATTATACATTTCATGTTGATCAATGGTCTGTGAGCCTAATTTATACACAGGTCAATGCTGCAGAGGTGTTATCTCATTCGGAGCATGAGCTTTCTGAGGGTCTGTATCATTAGCATGATGGGCTTAAACATGATCAAAAAATAATCAGGCACAGCAATATAGCTGGGAGTTAAATAAGGGCGGTAATTAACAGATACTTGATAAAATACATCGGAAATATAAATAAACATGTTATATATCAATGCATTACAGGCATGTGCGAGCATTGTCGTATGACACATTAAAATAAAGGTTAAAGATTTGTCTCACTCTTCCGATACACGTATGCACAGGTGTGAAGTTATTAACATTCTGTGACAAATGAATTAATCATTTGTTATTTAAAAATAAAAACAAAAATTAAGGGTGTCCTTATTGTGTACGTGAGTGCTAAAAAGAAAGCCATGTTGATTTTTTTGGGTTCCAAAATGCCATTTGGCCATTAACGTAGTGATAGTGGGAAAAGGTGACAGAAATCAATTCTCCGGCATCACTGATGCAATATTCATGTATCTAATGGCGCAACACCCAGAATGTACTTACAGGTTTCCCTTAATAGCATCGTGCCAAATTAACTTACCATCGAGTAGACAAAATTACACCTGTAAATTATGAAAATATCAGACCAAAATTTTCAGTAGGTAGATATTTTTTGCTGTTAACTAAATAATATCAGAGGTGAATGACATGAATTTTTATATTAACTTAAATGATATCTCAGTTAAGGTAAAAATATATATTTTGATGGGCATTCTCATTGGAGCATTGATAATATCAGTTATGTTTGCTTTGGTTAGCATGAGTAAAATAGGTAAAGAGTTGGAGGCGATTGCTGAGACTGATATCCCTCTTACAAAAGTCATTACAGAAATTACCACTTATCAGCTTGAACAAGCTATAAATTTTGAACGAGCTTTACGACTTGCTGGGAATATAAATAAAGATCCCTCTGCGGAGACTCATTTTAAAGAGGCTATAAATTATTTTTATAGTTTGTCCGGTAATGTTGTTGAGAAAGTCAGGCTGGGAGAGGAACTTGCTGAAGAAGCGCTAACGCATTCTCATACTGATAAAGAATTAAGTGAATTGAAACATATAAAAGAAGTGCTTGGCAATGTAAAAAAAGAACACGATGAATATGCTGAACACGCTAAACATGTTTTTTCTTTGCTTTCTAAAGGTGAAATGCAGGCGGCCTTTAAGGCCGCAAAACAGGTTGAGAAACAAGAAGAAAACATTAGTCATGAATTAAAAATGTTAACCAAAGAAATTGAAGTGTTTACTGAACAAGCCGCATTGAATGCAATGCATCATGAACAATTTGCCGAGACAAATTTAATGATTATTGCGATAATAGCAATTATTGTTAGTGTTTTATTAGGTGTGTTCATCAATATCAAGATTAGTCGAGGCATTAATCGAGCTGTTTCTGCGGCAGAACAGATTGCAGCAGGTATTCTGACTGAGGAAATTCATACCACAGGAACCGATGAAATAGGTAAATTACTTTCCTCACTTGGAATCATGCGTAACAAGCTACACGCCATGATAATTGAGATGGGCCAATCTTCTACGGAGCTGGCTGCTGCATCTGAAGAACTCAGTGCCGTGACGGAAGATACTAATAATGGTATCCACAAACAACAGGATGAAATTCATAAGGTGGCAACGGCCATGAATGAAATGAATGCCACAGTGCATGAGGTTGCAAGCAATGCACAATTAACCGCCCAATCAGCAAATGAGGCCAACAATGAAGCGCAAGCCGGGCAAGATGTGGTTGAAAAAAATGTTATTTCTATCGAATCATTGGCAGAGGCGGTCGATAATGCTGAAATAATTATCCAGAAAGTAGGGCAGGAGAGTGACAATATAGGAACTATTCTCGATGTCATCAAAAATATAGCAGAACAAACCAATCTGTTGGCCCTTAATGCCGCCATTGAAGCAGCCCGAGCGGGTGAACAGGGTCGAGGTTTTGCTGTTGTTGCAGACGAAGTTCGTACCCTTGCCAGTCGTACACAGCAATCTACCTCTGAGATTGAAGAAATGATTTTGTCTCTGCAAGAAAATGCAAAAAAGGCAGTCCAAGCAATGGAAGTTGGTCGAGAACAGGCGTCAACAAGCGTTGAACAGGCCAAAATTGCGGGTTTATCTCTCAAAATGATTACGGAAGTGGTTTTACATATTAGTGAAATGAACACTCAAATCGCTAGTGCTGCTGAAGAGCAGACTTGCGTTGCCGAGGAAATTAATCGCAATGTCACTAATATTAGCGATGTTGCCGAACAAAATGCTTCCGCAGTTAATCAGGTCACAGCCTCTAGTGAAGAGTTGGCACAAATGGCTATTAATTTACAGACAATGATTGCCCAATTCGAGGTCTAATAGCTGTGGTTATAGCTTGAATTGATGGTGACTGTGACCATCTGTCAGACCCTGTTTAAGTCGCGGACTTGTGTTTCTGTGGGTGCAACGTGAGTGTCCTGAACCCGCGTTAGCCTCTATAAATAGTGATTTTTTCGTGAGAGCAAGGAAGTACCGCGCGCACGACTGCATGGCAAGGATTGTCCCATACCATCCTTTTGCATTTCCTCCCACCATGGAGGTCAGAGCAGGAGATTGCATGAAGCATGGAGCCAGAATTCTAAAACCGCCGTGTATATTGCATTATTACTGTCCCGTTAAGTATTTAATCCATATAAAAATCTAAACCGCAAAGGGTGCAAAGGATTACAATGTTATTTTTTTTCTATATTAGAGGGAAATTAGGGGTTATCCGAAGTATTCAAGAGCTCATTTGTATGAAGTGCCTGATTTATTTTTTCTGTGCGCTTCTTTGCGACCTTTGCGGTAAAGGGTGTTTTACGAGCACTTTTCATGTCTCATACCCATTTCAACCTCCTTAAGCCTTTATGTGTCAGGTAGATACAAGATTTTTTAGATTATTAACGGGACAGCAGTGATATGGCATACATGAGGACAAGGTGCCGTCCAGGTTTTCGAGCACGGTTCTGTCGGTGCCGGCGCCGCTATCACGGACTTGTGCCCCTTGGGTGAAAAGTGCATTTATAGAAGTGCCCTTTATAGCATGGCTGCCTCGTTTAGTATTAAATCCCTCTGTCCCTTTTTATTTTACAAAATCACCTGACTTGCCGGTTAATTTGGTGTTTAATGTTAGGTAGGCAATCTAGGCATTAGGCGACTATGCGTAAATTTCTTCTCATCAGCTTTGTCTCTATCATGGCAAGCGCATGCACGGTCAAGACATTATACAATAAGCTTGACTGGTTCATTGTTGATTATATTGATGATTATGTTGAACTTAGCAGTGAACAACAAATCACCTTATACAAACATCTTGATGATAGTTTACACTGGCACAGGACAAGCCAGTTGCCTGTTTATGTCAATTGGTTACAGGATTTTAAGCTCGACGTGCAAAGTAAATTGAGCTATCAAAAAATCGCGCAAAATATAACTAACCTCCAGTCATACTTCCATCCCCTGATGGTGCGTACAGCCGGAGAAATGGCTATTCTTCTACCTGACCTGACGGCCTTACAACAAAAAAAATTGTATGCAAGTATGACTAAAAAAAATAATGAATTTGCAGAAAAATTCATTGATATTAGCCGTGAGGAGCAGCTGGAAATCTACATTGAGCGTATGGAAGATCGATTTAAATTATGGCTGGGCTCTGTTACCGAACAACAGGGCCAACTTATTAAGGTTAGTGCCGTAAAATTCAAGACCATCGCACCAGAGGTTCTGAAAACACGCCGCCTCTGGCAAGCGGAATTAAAAACCGTCCTAGAGAAGCGTAAAGATATATCCGCTACTAGTAAGGCCATGCATGATCTGTTTGTCAATAGTGCGAGACTGCGTAGTGATAACTACAAAAAAATGTTCAATGATAATCAACAGACCCTGATCTGGCTGATAGTGGATGTTGCCAATACGATGACGAAAGAACAACAACAATATTTTTATACACAGGTTGAGCATTACAGTAAGCATTTTACAGAATTAGCTGAAGAAGCCAGAACTAAACTGGCAAGCTAATATATACACAGTGCATCGGGGGCATTGTTTTTCGATACGCTGTCTCTTACATTCAAATTGTCAAAATAAAAAAACCAATAAAGAATTGGAAAAAATGGATTCGCCATAGGTCAATAAAAAACCGAGATTAGAACACCATTATTTCAAATGCTAGGAATAAGATGTTCCTGTCTCATAAATACCTTAACTGTGAAAGAGGTTCCCACGGTGAACCGGGGGAACCAGATAAAAGAACTTGTTATGTTTAAGTTCTGCGAATGGTGTTTTGTAATTAGTTGTTATTTTGTAATACCCGGTTGTAGCAGGCGATTAATAGCAGAGTTTGCCAGACATTGTTGAAGTTCATCATCCATGACCCAGCCGCAATCCCCATTTTTTTGAGTTGAGCAGGTTGCGCTACGATAACAAGCGTACTCAGGTCGCCATTCACAGGTGGTAGCAACCTCGGTAGCTGAGCAAATTTGACCTGAGCATCCTGTTGGCATACACATTTTGGGTTTTTTGCTTTCTACTTTTAGATAAAACTGGCTTGCAGCGATACCTTGCGCAGAACCAGCAGGGCCTGTCACTTCGATAAAATGTCCTGCCATCGGGAGACCTGCATGCGAGTTAATGGCCTTCTGCGCGAGTGCAAGTTGTTCATCATTAGCCTGCACAGCACTGAGGTCAACACTAGCCAAATTTTTGACCATTTTTTGATTGAGAATATGCCCATCATAACTGGGGCAAGGGTAGGTGATACACACGATGCCATTGTTACTAACAGCAACAAATCGGCCTTCCGGTGCTTGCGTGGTTGCACCTATCCAGGCGCTATTAACAAGCAGTAAACCGTACTCAACAAGATTTGATACTGTTCCCTGTAGTAAAGTATTTAAATTACTCATAGAATGTCGTAGATCAGCCATTTCAATATCTGACAATCCAGGTATTGTGATTTTATCTGTGCCTACATAACACTCTTTTTGAATAGTGCCATCTGGACAACTCATTACTTCTTGGTTGACTGCGGTAACAAACCAACCACCACAAATGGGTGAGACACATTTTCTCAAATCTGGTTTGACAGTAAAGTAAGTGCCTTTCATTACAGGATGTGGTTCTAAAACGGGAGACAAGCCTGTGGCATAAACGTTAATGTTATTTAAATAAAAAACAGCGAAGATGGCGATGAATGCTAGCTTCAATTTTTTCATTATTCTCTCCTTGAAATATATAATGTATTGCATGCGTTATTGCAAACAATCTCGCGAAGAATAGCATATGTTTTTGTATAGAAATCAAGACGGTTTTCACAACAAACAACATTTTCGTAAATAACATATTCATTAATGCTATGGAGGTTATATGGCATCAATACGTTAGTTGTTATCTTGTGTTTTTGTTAAGGGCAGATGTCCGACTTAGGGGCATATTTTTTGCAAATATCCATGTTCGTTATTTTGTTAAAATAAACAGTCTGAGCAAGCAACACTTTATGCGCTATACCGAAAATGCGTTTAATATAAAGAAATATGGGCCTGCTTATAGACTGATCAATAGTTTATGTTTATTTAAGCGGAACCAGATTCAAGCATGAGCAACACTAATAGGACTGCTTAACTTGGGTGTCCGGTCAGACCATTTTGGTGTGAGATAGTATATTTCACTGGCGCGCACAATACATCGAATAAAACGATGATTATAGTAATTTTATTCGACTTTTGATTGCTCTAAAACAGCTCTACTCTTCGCACTGTAATTCAATGATGACAGTCTGCGCTCTAACGACAGGCACATCAAATTGATAACTGAACAACAGAATTAACAGGTAACGATAATGAAACGAATGATGTTATTTATTATGACCAATATTGCTATTATGGTCGTGCTGAGTATTACTTTGCGCCTATTAGGTGTTGACAGCATTTTAGCTGAAAATGGCTCAGATCTTA
Source organism: Gammaproteobacteria bacterium (assembly GCA_022712915.1). GTDB lineage: Bacteria > Pseudomonadota > Gammaproteobacteria > UBA6429 > Thiohalophilaceae > JAHEDB01. The sequence goes on from JAFLJQ010000043.1 coordinate 6,344, forward strand.
ATATCCAAGCATTAGTCATACTTTCAGGTGTAATTGGTTTTGGTGGTTCATTTATTTCATTGCTGATATCTAAATGGATGGCAAAACGCATGACAGGTGCGGTAGTGATTGTTAATCCAGGCACCAACATGGAAAAATGGCTAATCAGTACCGTTGAAAAACAGGCAAAAATTGTTGGTATAAAAATGCCCGAAGTGGCTATTTTTCCATCATCTGCGATGAATGCCTTTGCGACGGGTGCTAGTAAGAACAATGCTTTAATGGCTGTGTCTCAAGGCCTGTTAGATAATATGGCACAAGGTGAAGTTGAAGCGGTTGTTGGTCATGAAATGAGTCATATTGCCAATGGAGATATGGTAACTCTAGCGTTGATTCAAGGTGTGGTGAATACCTTTGTCGTTTTTTTATCACGAGTAGTAGGACATGTTGTTGACCGTGTGATATTAAAAAATAATCAAGGGCATGGCATAGGTTATTTTGTAACGGTGATGGTGGCACAAGTTGTTTTATCGATACTTGCATCAACCATTGTAATGTATTTTTCAAGAAAACGTGAGTTTATTGCCGATACTGGCGGAGCTGACTTAGCGGGTCACCAAAATATGATTGGTGCCCTTAAACGTCTTGGGCAAGTAGAGCCGGAAGCTTTGCCAGAACAAATGGCCGCTTTTGGTATTAATGACAAAGGCGGTATTTTGGCATTATTTTCATCACACCCTCCTATTGAAGACAGAATTTCTGCATTGGAAAAGCGGGCAATGAGTCGTTTATAAAAAGCATCGAGTAAGAGCAAAGGGTTCACAAACGCAATGCCGATGTTTTTTCCTTTTAAGTGAGTGAAATAGGCACACAAGGGAACCAGAACTTGCGGCATCACCTCAAGGAATCACGTATAGCTGAGCAGTGAGGGAAAGTCTTGGGACAGATAACATTGAACATACCCAAGGTAGACATTTTTGAAATCTCGATAGTGTGAATGGTGAAAGAGAATAATAAGAGTCATCATTTCACTCATGGTCATACGATTTGAGCGGTGCCGTTTCGGGTTCCATCGGTGAGGCATATTATTTCCCATTCATGCATTTAGTTTCTTTCTTATTCCGAGTTCAGGTTGGTTAATATTCCTATGAAACTTGGTTTATCACTGAGTATTGATGTGGATATTAAGGCTGATTTTATAATCACATCATGAAAATATACAAAATGAGGACTCAGAGTCTCATCAGATACCCAACCTAAGAAAATAAGATAATTTATTGATTATTCTAAATAATTTTGGATTTATTAAGATGGGTGTCCGGTTTAGCACTCTAACGCACAAAGCGCTCCAGTCCTGCTCCCAACCGTGCTAGATCCACTGGTTTATTCATATATCCCGCCATGCCCACGGCACGGCACGAAGCCCGGGTCTCAGGCAGGGCGTCGGCGGTGAGTGCGATAAGAGGGGCTGAGCCATAGCGCTGGGGAGCGGCGCCGATACAACGAGCTGCTTCCAAGCCGTCCATATCGGGCATATGGATGTCCATCAGTACTAGATCGAAACGTTCATTGTCGAGTCGTGCTAAGGCCTCGACACCATTGGTGGCGCTGTGTGGATGGTGGCCCAACTCAAGCAGAAGATCGGAGATGACCTCCCGGCTTGTGGCATCATCCTCCACGAGTAGTACCGATAGCGATCGTGTCTCACCTTTATTGTTGATTATTATGTTCGTTTGTGGGGGCCGTGTTGTTTTATTAGATGACGTGATTTTGGCATGCAAGGTGAAGCGGAAGGTGGCGCCTTTATTTGTACTGCTCTCTACGCCAATCTTGCCTCCCATCAGCGTTACAAGTCGACGGCAAATGGCCAAGCCCAAACCGGTACCGCCATGTTCCCGGGTAATAGTATTGTCTAGTTGTACGAACGGTTCGAATAGCTGCTGTTGTGTCTGTTTGGGGATGCCGGAACCGGTGTCTTGTACAGTGAACTCCAGTAACTCATCCGCCAACACTCGTGCTGAGATCGTAACATCACCCTGGTCGGTGAACTTTAGAGCATTGCCTACCAGATTGTTCAATATCTGCCCCAGGCGATTTTTATCCCCGAGTACCCATGAGGGTAGCTGTGGATCCAGTTTTGTCTCTAAGGTCAGTCCTTTCAATTGTGCACGTCCCTCCATCAATCGAACCGTGCGGTCTATCACCTCAGCGACAGACATGGGCTGCTGCTCCAGACTGACCTTGCCGGACTCAATTTTGGAAAAGTCCAATAGTTCATCCACCAGTGCCAGCATCCGCTCGCCACTCTCCCGTAAGGTGGTGACGAAGCGCTGCTGGCGTTTATCCAGATCGGTTCGCGCCAGTAGGTCAGCCATGCCGATTACACCGTTCATGGGGGTACGGATCTCATGGCTCATAACCGCCAGGAAGCTTGATTTTGCCCGGGTTGCGTCTTCGGCCAGTGCCTTGGCCTCTTGCAAACGGCGTTGTTCCTCTTTCTTGGCGCTGATTTCATAGAGCAGGCCAATGCCACCACCATCTTCACCGACCTGTACGGAGAGCTCGAACCAGAGTGTATGTCCATCCGCGGAACGGAGGTTGATTTCGTAAGATCTGCCATCCATTTTCACCGTGCCCAACTCCAGAGCAGGTTGGTTTTCCTGTATAAATAATGACAAGGGTTGCCCCAATGTCTCTTCACTGGTGTATCCCAATAGGTTTTCCCAGGCTGGATTGACAAAGGTGATTCGTCCTTCCTGGTCGTATTTGAAAACCACGTTGCGCAGCTTCTCGACCAACTCCCGGTAGCGCCGCTGGGTGCTGGTCAACTCCTCAAACAGTCGTTGTTGGACTTGCAGTGCGACCTCGTTGACGCGGGGCTCGTTGTCGGAGGTGGTTCGTAGCCCATCCAGAAATTCTGTATGGGTACAGACGTGACCATATATGGGAAATATTTTGTCGCAGAAAAATGCTTGTTCGAAATGGCTCCTACCACAAGTACAATCTCGCAGGATAGTGACCCGGTAACCCTGTTCCACGGCAGCCCGGCCAGTGGAGTCCACGCAAATGGAGGTGATCACGCCGGCGATGATCACATGCTCGATCTGATTAGATTGCAGCACTTCGTCCAGGATGGTGTCCGAAAAGGCATTGAGGCCTCTCTTGCCGGGGACCTCGATGATCCGTTCGTGGAAGCGTTTTAACTCAGGCACCGTCTCCGCGCCAATGTTCCCTGATTGGAAAGCGCCTACCTCTTTGATATTGGCTAGTATGCCCACTGGTTCATTCAGCTCACGATAGTCTTTTGAAAAGACGACGGGGGTAGATATGATTAGGGTTGGTGTGGTGCTGAGCTGCTCTACCAGTCGTAAGGTATTGGCGAGAACGATTGTCGCTTGGTAGGAATCTTCCATTACCGAGTGGAGTTTACCTCTGGGTGAAAAGTAGTCGTTCTGGTATCCAACCAGAATGAGCGCGGTATTTTTTGCGTCCATCGCTTGCTTCCCTGCGGCCATTGTTTATGCACTCCTAATAGAGATTAATCTGGTTACTTTAATATCCCTGAAGCCGGTTAGCCTCAATAAGTTTGATATTACGCCTGCCTATGTTAGGAAATCTGGCCGACATTCGCAATGTTAACCGATATAGGATGAAAGACAGGTGGGTGTGGTTTTGGTCCTCATTTCAATAAGAGAATAATGGTTTTCATTGTCTGAGACTATGCCCGTTTCTGTCTCCGTTTGACGGTAACCCGTGGGTTCAGAAAAATGCCCGGATAAATTCAGAAGTCCAAGATGAAAAAGCCCCATAAGTGTCGATTGTCCAAGCTGCCTTTCAGCTACATTGAAGGTGACTGGGTGGGAAGCGATTTGTCTGAACCAATGGGCAACCTCCTCTGAGATTTTATAGGTCGTGAAATACGGGTTATCACCGACGGTGAGCGAGTGGCTATCATCACCTCCGGCGAGTGGTTTGGCGGTATTGACGACCACTTCCTGCATAGGATGTACGTAAAGGTCGCCCGACTGCCTGCGATACAAGGTGTCCAACAGTGCAAAATGTTTCTTTACTGTTTGGTGTATGGGGTGTCTGGGACTGTGCACGACCTTCTTTATGACGGCCAGCCCTTGTTCGTTGTACTGATTGGCCGGGGCGCGATGAAGGAGAATATAGCCAAAATCGACCCCGTTGAGTGAGGCTGCCCGGTAGTTATCCACCCAGCGCCCAAGCTCTTCATTGTAGTTTTTATAGGGTTGTCCAAAAGGACGATGAACATGGGGGACGGAAAACAGAATTTCATCACGCTCCGCTGTGTGTAGCAAGAGGCTGATGGCACTTCCGCCACGCCACCAGCGGGTTAGTTTCTCTTCGTAGGTGGGCACGTTGACCAGATCGGTCACAATGTGTAACTTGCCCTCGGTGGTCAGGTGGTCTGCGGCATCATTGATGATACGCCATAATATTTCCTCCCCGGAGGTGCCTCCGTCACGAAAACGGACTTGCTGGTTCGGACTTGGTACGAAGGGTGGGTTTGCCAGGATGACGTCAAAACGCTCGTTTTCTACTGCGTGGTAGAGATCTCCTTGTTCGATATGGTAGTTTCGCACACCGTTGAGCTGTGCATTGAAGCGGGCGAAACGGATAGCACGGGGGTTGACGTCGACGGCCACTACCTCGCGGGTGTAGCGGCTGGCTACGAGGCCTTGAATGCCCGAACCCGCGCAAAGATCAAGCAGGCGGTTTGCTGGATAGCGAGGCGCCGCCATGGCCAAGCCCAGGCTGTCGAGGCCGATATACATGACCGGTTGTTCCTGGAAAATGTCTTCTTCGAGCAATAAATAACGGTGATCGGTGGCGAAATACATGCCGTCGATACTAAACAGATCCACCGCCGCGGCCCAGTGTTCACCGCGCGGGTGCAGGAGTCCCAAGGTGCTCAGGGTCTCTGCCAACTCAATAGGGAAGAGTCGTTCCAGCCGCCCCCGAGGGATCGCACCGCGCAATAAAAAGATCCGCACCAGATCGTCCAGAGGGTGATCTCCCAGTCGATAGCGGTCGAAATAGTGGAGGTGGGTTGGTTCGATCTGCTGAAGTGATTCCACGTCTAAAAGCGCACAGATCCGGCCTGCTTCATAACCGTGTTGATCCAGTAATTGCCGCAATTGCCCAAGGCTGTGGCGGAGGGTAAATTGGGCATCGGCAAAATTTGCCAGCAGCGGCCCATCTTCAGTGGTGATGCTGGCGTCAGGCGTATCGTCTACTGGCGGCGTAAGTTGAAGGCCAAAATATTCATGGAGCTGATTCACCAAGCCGTGCAACGCAGTGCGCCAGCGTGCCGGTTCCATCTGGCTTTCGGTGCGCACTTGTTCTGCATAATCTTCATCTCCTATCAGAAGGGCTGCTAGTTGCTTGACTTCAGTGAAGCTCAGAGTCATGGAGTGTGTTTCGTCGCCTGCGTCCACAAGCAATGAATGGCCTAGTGGATCGAATAGCAGCAGCAGTGGTTTCGGCAACCACTCGCTGCTGGGGCGGGGGAAAGGTGCCTGTGGGAAAAGACGGCTGCGGTCGCGGTAGAGTCCGCCCTCGGTGGATAGTCGTGCCAGGGATTCTTGGCTCCAGCCTTTATCATTGCCGTTAAAAAACAGGGCATTATCAAGCGATTCCATTATCTCGCTCACTGCAGGCTGACCCGGTGGTAGTCCTTGCGGTAATGGCCCATCTTCTACGCGGGCCAGATGCTCTTCGTAATTAAGTACAGGCTCGTTGGATTTGTAAATCCAGTAGCCATCAATGCAAAGATAGTCGATATCGGTGTTGAGGAAGGTGGCTACGGCTTCTTCCGGGGTTTCGACGATAGGTTGCCCAGCGACATTAAAACTGGTGTTGAGCACCACCGCCGGTCCATCGCGTAGTTCGGCGACTTGGTGGCAGAGGCGATGCAAGAAAGGGTTGTCTTCCAAGGTGACTGTTTGCAGGCGGCCGGTGCCGTCGCAATGGGTCACTGAAGGTATTTCCTTATGGTACTGTGGCCGTATTGCCGACACTATCAGCATGAAGGGTGAGGGGATCGGCTGTTTGAACAGCAACGACGCCTGTTCCAGTGGAACGACTGGGGCAAAGGGGCGAAAAGATTCGCGAAACTTCACCCTGGCGTTGATGATATCCCGCATCCTTTCGAAAGTAGGGTCTGCCAAAATAGAGCGCTGACCGAGGGCGCGCGGGCCAAACTCGCTGCCGCCGTCTACTCGGGCGACAATGTGCCCTTGAGCAAGTGCCTTGGCAGTTCGCTCTATGACCTCTTGCTCTCCCAGCACTTCTACCGTTACGCGGCCTTCGAAGCGTTGCACAGCATTCTCGATATGTTCTTTGCCATATGAGCGACCCAGGCCCGTATGTTTTATCGGATGGCGCTGCACGGGCTTGTTCTGCGCGGTATTCTCGGTCGCTGACGCCCAATAAGCGCAGCCCGCAGCAACTCCTGCATCCCCTGCTGCAGGGAAGGCGAACAGGTCGTCCAGAGGCAGCTCCTGTAGTAAACGATAGTTGGCCACGGAATTCAGTGCTACGCCGCCAGCAAGGCAAAGCTGTGTTAAGCCGGTTTCTTTAAGTGCATGTTTGACGACATGGAGTAATCCTTCCTCCAGCTCCTCTTGGATCTTATATGCCAGATCGACCAGATACGGTCGCATGTAGGGTTTGTCCTTGCCATCGTCGTAGCGCTGCTCCAACGCAGCCATTTCCAGAAAGATGTCGTAGGGGCAAAGATCAAGGCTGTAGCTTCCTTCTCGTGGAGTAATCCAGCGGTTCCAGGCGGGCTGAGGTCCTCCAAACGGCGCTAATCCCATTAACTTGCCAGCCTCCGGAGCATGCAGGCCGCCGCCTAATTCAGTAGAAAAACCGGCGCGACGGGCGATGTGCTCATATAAGAGGCCCAAGGTGGAAAGCCCCGCAAAGTGAGCAGGGACACGCTCTGCATGTAGCAGTTGGAGAGTGTCGCCTTTGGCCTGATAGAGCGAATAGGATTCGGTTAGGTGATCTGCCCCTGTGGTTCCCGCGCCATCAGCCACCATAATCAGTGCCGAATCGAACCCCGATGGCCAGTAGGCGGTATAGGCATGGGCAAGGTGGTGACTGGGGATTTGTCGAATTTTTCCATGCAGTGAGGCTGGCATCTGTCGATGTAGAATTTCGTTGCTGCAGTCGACTCCAGGCATATTACCGCTGATCGTCTCCAGGTCGTCTAATACAATTCCCGCAGCATCAAGGCAATAGTGGATGGCTTCATGGGGAAGCTGAACCCATCGCGGATCACCAAGAGACTGGCTAAGATAGCCGATGCTGTGTTTGCAGCGGTCCAGTCGTTCCTGATGGATTGCCGTGATGAGTTTGCCGTTGTGAACCAGCGCCGCCGAGCGGTCGTGACCTAGATTAATTCCCAGGTGAAATCCGTTCATATTATAGTTTTGCCGTTGCTAAAAGTTGCGCTTTCCCTACCCGTTGCACTTGCTGGTACGATATCTGTCCAGTACACCCATTAACTTGTCCACTGTCAGTGGTTTTTCAATACAAAGATCCATACCGCTTGCCATGGCGGCCGTTGTTTCTGTCTGATCGGGGCTGGCGGAGATGCCAATGATGGGGGTGCGCCCGGAGGTGGCGGACTCCCGTACCCGAATCTCGCGGGTAGCCATCAAACCGTCCAGATGTGGGAGGTGAAAGTCCATGAGCACCAGTTGGTAGCCACCTTCCTCCCATCGGGCCAATGCCTCTTCACCGTCACGCGCTTCCGTCACTTGGCAGCCAAGCAGTTCCAACATCTCCCTGGCCACTTCACGGTTCACTGCCTGGTCTTCTACCAGCAGCACCCGGAATGATGCATCAGTGGTCGGTGAGTTTTTTTTCGCTGTCTCCAACCTGGCGAATGTTTGCGTCCCGTCGATCTGCGAGTTTTGCTCCTGAGCTTCGATGTGGTGTGTTACTTCCTCCCAGTAGCTGTTGACCAACTGATGGCTGGTGCGGCTATCTGTTGCCACTCGTTTCATCATCTTCTCTAAGATGCTGATTTTAAAGGTTTGGAGGCGTGGTTCCATTAGACCGGCTGCCACAGCAAGTTCGTACCCTTGTATTAGGGTTTGCCAATATTTTTCAAAACCTCGGGCACCAGCTTCTATGGCGCTGAGTGGAGTGCGAATATCGTGCACGAACTGGGCGCTGATCTTCCGCAGCTGTTCTGCGGTCTTGCCCGTAAGCTTGTCCATGGTGTCTTCCTTAAAAAGTGGGTTCGGTTTACGCCAAATCCTTGTTCTATGCGTGCCATTTTGTCTTATAGTGAGTCTGTAGCTCTCCCCCAAAAGATTGATGGCTCAAGTTCTGACTCAACATATTGGTTATTATAATTTCTGCGTATCCATCAAAAAATATGCCCAAGTCAAGATAAAGTCATATTTTGCATCTCATTCTTAATTTATTATCTCCGCAGCCATCTATATCGGTGTATTTTTAACATATTCTGCTTTAGGGCCATTAGCTGCCATTGTGTATTGACCTAGATGTTACCTCACAGACTAAATCGTTTTATGCTTATATGGCCAAACATAAGCTTCACCGTAGCCAGATGTTGGCTGTAGACTGGTTGCTCCTTGGGTGAATCAATTTTTTGTTTCATTTTCTCGTACAGGCTATTTTCTTTTTTCTGTTGTACCCAGTTTGACGTTAACCTGTCGGGGTGATTTCTGAGTTGCATTGCGTAAACACTGTGACTTGAGCGGGCAAGCCGCTTCATAGCGCCGATATTGCATAAACCTATCCTCGCCAATAACAGTATTTTTTGAGCTTAACCACATTGCCTTCCCCACAGGGTAAATACAGGTCTGTTTTTTTTATATTAACCTTAAAATCATCAACGGTAAATTATTGTTTGGTTTTAAGCCAGTTTTGCCTTTGTGTTGCTTGTAATCCTTCATACGTTAGTTCTTAAGCTGTACAAAAAACAGGCGTCAATCCAAGCTTAGCGCGACCTGACAACCTATCACGTTCAGGGTGAGCGCGTTTTGCATTCGTTGACAAGTATTCTAATGCACGCAGAACCGCTGCCTTA
>JAFLJQ010000065.1 GCA_022712915.1 Gammaproteobacteria bacterium
CACATCAAGGGCACTGAAATCCGTTTGGCCATTTCTCATGACATAAATAGTCTTTGCAGGCTTCTTCGTTATCAAATCGCCTTTGCCATTCGAAAAAACTCATCCCTTCTTTTTTCATCTTCTGCACCTAACTTGTTGTAAGTAAATGCATTATAATCTCTTCGCTGAGTTTTGTTTAGAGGCATGTAAAAGAATTTGATCACGCTGTATTTAAAGAAGAACTAAAGCTTATATTTGAATAATGTGGGTACTTCGATCACGACAAAGCAATGATGACATAATCGCGAATCAAAAAAAACGGCGCAGAGAGCCATAGCATATTTGGGGTCAGAGTCTGAGGAATTCCCACGAAATACTTAATTAAATCAACATATTGAATAGTTAGATAAAAATAATTGAATGCATGCATGGTGAATTTGTGATCTCATTAAGTTACCACAACCAAGGAGATCTTCCCCATGCATGCCAGACAAGTTTCTCACAAAATAACAAAATACTATTTAGTACCTTATCCTGGATACATAAATCACGTCTCATAGCACTTGAAGAGTGTCTGCTGGCGGCCATTGATAGCAAGCGCCTTAGTGTTACCGGAATTGGGCGTGCCATTAATAGTTCTGCAAAGGAGAAACACTGCATAAAACGTGCAGATCGGCTGCTTTCAAATACCCATCTCCAATCTGAATGCACAGACATCTATCATGCTATGGCTAATCTCATGGTTGGCAGTGTACAAAGGCCGCTCATAATTGTGGATTGGTCTGATCTTGATTCAAACAAACAAAATTTTCTTATCCGTGCTGCAGTTGCACTTGAAGGCCGTTCACATACGCTATATGAGGAGGTGCATACAATTAAGACAAAGGAGAAGCCAGCAACACATAAGGCTTTTATGTTGAAACTCAAAACCATGCTTCCAACAAAGTGCCTACCCATTATTGTCACGGATGGAGGCTTCAAAGTTCCGTGGTTTAAATTGGTTATGAGCCTTGGCTGGGACTACGTTGGCCGAATCCGAGGGCAAACCAAGTTTCGAGAGAATGAGGCCAGTGAGTGGGAGCACATCAAGAATTATTATTCCATTGCAACGACTACTGCCAAGTATCTTGGCTATATGGAGATGACCAAAAACAACCCGATAAACTGTCAACTTGTACTGTATAAAGGAAAAGCCAAAGGGCGTCACCGACTCAATCGTGCAGGCAAGCGAACATACTGTAAACATAGTGAGGTCCACTCAGAACGTGAAAAAGAGCCCTGGATACTTGCAACATCACTTCCTGTTACCTCGACACTGGCGAAGAAAGTAGTGAGGCTCTACTCGGCAAGAATGCAAATAGAAGAAGCATTCCGAGATATAAAAAGTTATCGCTTTGGGGCTGGCCTGGAACTTAATATGACACGAGTGCAGAAGCGTTTACAGATTTTGGTACTAATTGGCATGCTGGTAACACTGGTTTTGTGGTTGCTAGGAACCGTCGTAATAATGAGCGGAGAGTCCAGACATTACCAAGCAAATACAGAGAAGAAACGGCGTGTTCTATCGGTGTTGTTTTTAGGTTTAAGAGTATCGAACGACCAACGGTTCACGATGAATAAATCTCAACTTGAAGATGCATACCACAAACTTATTTCTCAGATGACGGAACATGGGTGTGAGTGGTGAATTCGTGGGGATCTCTCAGACTCTGACCCCAAACATTTTGCTGGTGGGTATGATCAGGTTTTCGGTGGAGGTGACTCAGATTAAGACCAAATATAAACTCAGTCAAAATTAACCTGAGCTTAATAGTAAAGAATATTATTGCCAGCTTGTCATAATCAGGGGATACTCACGCCCGAGAAATGACCAAAATAATGCAGGAATAAAATTATGTTGAGAACAGGTATTATAAACATTATCGCTTGTATCGCTTTTTTCAGCCTCTCTGGCTGTGATCAGAATCAGGCTGATATGGTTAAAAAGGTCAATACTATCGAGTTCCTTGATATTCAACCTCCTGCAAATGACGTTTTTACTCATGATCAGGATATCGTTCTCAAAATTACGGTGGGTTACAAACTTAAATCAAAAGCGGCAACCTTAGCTTTGGCCGTGTTAGACACGGAGGGACTTGGTAATAAATCTGTGACGAGTTCATTTGCCGTTATTCAGCAGGGTGAAGGTGAGCAGGTGCTACAGGGTCGATTTATTGTACCCAATAAAGTAAAGGTTATTAAGCTGCGTATACCACTCATGCCTCAACAGCATCAAGATTCAGCCCCAGTCCTTACGCATACCTACAAGGTTGTTTCAGCGGACGCCAAATAGCACATAACAAAACAAATACCCCCCACTCTGTTCATGCAGAGCCTCCGCATATTCATAAACAATCTCTTTGGACTCCTGTTTCGAGTATGAAGAATAAATAACTTGGACACCCAATCTAAGAAATCAGTTAATTTGTTGATTATTTTAAACAATCCTGAATTTCTTAAGATGGGTGTCCGGTTTAGCTGCCAGCAAACCCTTGTTTAATTATGATTAACGAGATTGATTGAATCAATTTCCACACTGAATGAATCTCGTGGTAGTTGTTGTTTTATAAGCATCGGGGATAACGAAATAATCACTTTGCTACCATGCCGCAACTTACCCTGAGTGGTCACAATAAACCTGCCCGGGTTATCCGCTGGGAACAGGGCAAATCCTCCCAAATAGGTTTTATTGCCTTTGGGAGGCTGGTAATAAACAGTAAATGCCAACGGGGTTAGCTTTGGATTGGTCACTTTGGATATCTTCACTTGTATAAATTTATTGTTTTGTGGAGCAACAATTGCTGTCGTAATACTATGAGTAATAATTGGTTTGCTTACAGATAACGTGTGTGTGATAGCAGATGATTTACCACCTGCTATCGCCACACAATAGAACAAACTACTTGTTATAACGAGTAAATGCTTTTGCATGCCATTCTATGCTAGTTGGTGCGGATTGACACTGGGCTGACAATAAACTCAATACCTTCCAGGGGGTATAGATCTCATACTGAGCATAAAACCAATCACTTAGCTTGTATTTTTTACAGAATTTGATCAAAAGGACACAGAATTACTCCCACAAAAAAAGCACACTCTGTTTAGATAAAACGAAACCTAAATTTCATTTACAGAGGTGCTTTCAAATGA
>JAFLJQ010000001.1 GCA_022712915.1 Gammaproteobacteria bacterium
TTGCCTCGCTAATTTGGTAGCTTGTTTTTTCTTCATCGGATACGCCTGATCACTCGGTTTTTTGTCGAATTGTGTGATCTGATCCGATGGGGTTCAATAAGTTCCCTTATTTTTCAATGAGTTTAAAGATCCTACGTATGATTGAGGCTTAGTCATGTTTGTGACGGTGCACTGGCTTGTCCTGCTTCTTCCAGTTTAAATTGCTCTATACGCATAGCTGTTGCCCCGGCGACGGCGACGGGCATAACCAGAAAATTAAATAAGGGGATCATGGTGCCTAGCATGACGGTGCCACCAAAGCCCAGTGTGAGTATTTTTTTCTCACCCAGTTTGTTGCGGATATCGACAAAGCCCATGCCGTGATTACCGAGGGGGTAGTCTCCGTATTCGATTGCCATCATCCATGCACTAAATAAGGCCCACAGTATGGGGGCAATAAGGTTGATGGCGGGAATGAAGGACATGATCAACAGAGGTATGCCCCAGGCCATAAAATACAGAATTTTGCGTACTTCACCCATCAAGGCAAAAGTGACTTCTTGCGTCAGACTACGGCCGGTGTTGTCCATCGGGCTATGACCGGTGAGACTCTTTTCCACAGCACTGGAGAGAAAACTATTAAAGGGTGCGCCTACCAGATTGGCGAGGATGGAAAAGCCAAAGAACAGGATCACCCCGGCACTGAAGGCGAATAACACCCAAATCAGATAAGACAGCCAGGCCAGCCAGTTAGGTAATTCGGGCATGAATTTGTCGATCAACTCACCGAAGTACCCCGCCAACAGCCACAGCAATAGGGTGAAAAGCAGGGTATTGATGGCGAGCGGGATGATGACAAAGCGTCTTACGCCTTTGCGCTGGATGAGGCTCAGGCCCTTGATGAAATAACCTGCACCGGTCATTGGATTGCTTATCATGTTGTCTGGCCTTTTAATTTATATTTCGGGGTTGAGCTGCCTAGCCAATAATGCCACACCATAGGCCGCATCAGTGTGCTGTGGTTTTATCATGGGCACATTTAACAATCTCTGGCGCATTGTCGTCCAGTGCTCATTTTTGCTGCCACCCCCGACAGTTCGGACTGAGGTAGGGCTCGGTGTGCCGAGTTCGTGGAGTTTTTTATAGCCGCTTTGTTCGATATGGGCAATACCTTCCAGCAGGCCCTGAAAAAATTGTACGTCCTTCTTGGGCCGTGGATTTAGTCGGGGCATCATTGTTGGGTCATTAAAGGGAAAACGTTCACCGATCTGGGATAGGGGGTAATAGTCCAGCTTGGTGGACGTATCGACATTGAGCTGGTCTTCCATGACCCGCATTTGAGTATCACTGAAAAAGTCACGGAGTACTTTACCGCCGCTATTGGAGCCGCCGCCTACCAGCCAGTGTTTGCCATAGGGTTGGCTATAAACGCCAGAGGCAATATCAAATATGGGTTGCTCGCAAATAATCTTTAACACCAGGGTTGAACCCAGGGAGGTAACGGCCTCGCCTGGTTGGCTGGCGCCGGTGGCCATAAAGGCCGCTGTGCTGTCTGTGGTGCCAGCCAGAAGTTTTGTCCCAGCTGAAAAACCGAATTGCCTTGTTACGGCCTCACTCAATGTCCCAATGGGTGCGCCAGGGGCGACTACTCGGGGCAACCAGTGGGCAGGAATGGCCAGTTGAGTTAGCCAGTCGGGCCATTTTTTTTGTACAGGGTCATATCCGGTTTTGAGGGCATTGTTGATATCACTGATACCAAACTCCCCACAGAGCATACCGTTGATCCAGTCGGACTGGTGTAAGAAGTAGTGGGCCTGTTGGATGTAATTTTGTTGCTTGAGCCAGAGCAGTTTGGCTAGCCCGGAGCTGGAAATATGTACCGCGCTGTCGGCGGGGGCGATACCACGTAAGGATTGGGCCTCTGCGACTGCCCGGCCATCATTATACATCAGGGCTGGGGCGAGGGGTTGACCCTGTTTGTCTGCCAGGAGCACGGTGCCGGAGGTGCCATCAATACAAATGGCTCGAACCTGTTTGGCCGGGATGGTTTGGCAGAGTTGGACGAGTAATGCTTGCAGGGTTTGCCACCAGAGGTTGGCATCCTGTTCGACCTGGGCACCATTGACCGCAGGGGCAGGCCAGCTCAGGGCGATATTGCAGACAGGCTTGGCCCGTTCATCAATGGCGACAGCCCGACAACCGGAGGTGCCAAGGTCGATGCCGACGAACAGTCCACCGTCTGTGGCCATATGACAGGGGGTCAGGGCAATTGAACGACTTCGGGAACCTGCCAACCAGGTTGGCGATGTTCGGCCACGACCGTGGTGTAGATGCCGCCACGGACATTGAATTCAGCTGTTAGACGCATGAAGCGAGGGTCGGTTGCCTTGACCAGATCATCAAGAATGGCATTGGTCACAGCCTCGTGAAAGGCTCCTTCTTCGCGGAAGGCCCAAACATAGAGTTTGAGGGATTTCAGCTCGACGCAGAGTTTGTCTGCCACATACTCGATGTTGAGGGTCGCAAAATCGGGTTGGCCGGTTTTGGGACACAAACAGGTAAATTCTGGGACTTCGATACGGATGGTGTAATCACGTTCCGGCATGGGGTTCTCGAAGGTTTCGAGAGATTTTGAGGGCTGGGTAGTCATGGGCGGGCAAGATACAGCATTTTTGCGTATAAATGAAGTAGGTATTAGTGGTTCAGGCCGTTTGTAGCGGTGCTAAAAAGGTGTTTTTATGTTTTGCTGGTAACGACAAGAATAGTTGGGATCGACTCAGCCGCCTCGTAGATTGATTGATTTATAAGCGTTTTTTTAGTGTG
Source organism: Gammaproteobacteria bacterium (assembly GCA_022712915.1). Lineage (GTDB taxonomy): Bacteria > Pseudomonadota > Gammaproteobacteria > UBA6429 > Thiohalophilaceae > JAHEDB01. The sequence goes on from JAFLJQ010000001.1 coordinate 2,803, forward strand.
GTGAAAATAACTTCACGAAGCAGTCATATTTTCTCAATGTCAGTCTTGTATCCCTGATTCCCGATCCTGTATCTTACCCGCCCATGCGATTAAGAAAACTCAAACTAGCCGGATTTAAATCCTTCGTTGATTCCACCACGGTCATTTTTCCTAGTGATCTGGTTGGGGTTGTTGGCCCAAATGGTTGTGGTAAGTCGAATATTATCGATGCTGTGCGCTGGGTCATGGGCGAAAGCTCGGCCAAACACTTGCGCGGTGACTCCATGGCCGATGTCATCTTTAATGGTTCCACTACCCGCAAGCCGGTGGGGCAGGCCCTGGTCGAACTGGTATTTGATAACAAGGAAGGCCGCTTGGGGGGGGAATTTGCCAACTACAATGAGATTTCCATCAAGCGTACCGTCTCACGGGACGGGCAATCGCATTATTATCTGAATGGTACACGTTGCAGACGTAAAGACATTACCGATGTCTTTTTGGGCACTGGTCTGGGGCCACGCAGCTACGCCATTATCGAGCAGGGCACTATTTCACGCATCATTGAGGCCAAGCCGGAAGAATTGCGCACCTTCATTGAAGAAGCCGCCGGGATTTCTAAGTACAAGGAACGCCGCCGTGAAACCGAAAACCGCATTCGCCATACGCGTGACAATCTCGATCGCCTGTCCGATCTGCGTGATGAGCTGGGGAAACAGTTAAACCACCTGCAACGCCAGGCCAAGACCGCCGAGCGTTACAAGCTTCTGTGTGAAGAGGAACGCCTGTTCAAGGGACAATTGCAAAGCCTGCGTTGGAAAGGACTGAGTGACAAGGGTACTGAGGTTGATAACATCCTGGCTGAAAAAGAGACTGCAATGGAAGCGGGCGTCGCCAGACAGCGTAACATCGAATCTGATATTGAGAACCAACGTGAAGCCCACGTTGAGGCAAATGAAAGCTTCAACAAGGTACAAGCCCATTTTTACAGTGTCGGTTCGGATATTGCCCGTGTCGAACAATCCATCCAGCATGCGCGTGAAAAACGTCAGCAACAGCAACACGATAGCAACCAGCTTGAGAAAGACTGGCAAGAGGCCCAGTCGCATCTGGATACGGATCGCAAACGTATTGCCGAACTGGAGGCGGGCTTGCAGGAGATTGAACCTGCACTAAACCAGGCACGTAATGGCGAGGCACAGTCAGTTTCGGTGATGACCGAAGCTGAACAGGCCATGCAGGTCTGGCAAGGTAGTTGGGAAGACTTGAATCAGCAATTGGCCGAAGATAATCGCAAGGTCGATGTAGAACAGGCCCGTAGTCAACATCTACAGCAACATATCGATCAACTCAATCAACGCCTGGATAAGAATCAACAGGAACTGATCAATCATTCCCATACCGAACTGGATAACAAGGTTGCCGAACAACAGCAGGCCCTGTTACTCAGTGAACAGGCCCTGCAACAGAAGCAGGAACAGTCCAGTCAGTTACAAACGCAAATTGCTGAATTGCGCGAATCCAGTCATCAACAGTCCAATGATTTGGACCAGGCCCGTAGTTGTGTACAGGATTTGCGTGGCCGCAATGCTTCACTGGAGGCACTGCAACAGGCAGCCTTGGGTAAGCATCAGGAAGGCATTAGCGAATGGCTGAGTGGTCAGCAACTGGCTGATGCACCGCGTTTGGCGGAAAAGCTGGAAGTGGAAGCCGGTTGGGAATCTGCTCTGGAGTGTGTACTTGGCAGTTATCTGGAAGCCGTTTGTGTACCGGGCATGGATCCCCTGATGAGTGCCTTAGACAATTTTTCAGAGGGGTCTATGACCTTCTTTGATACCAGTGTTGAACTGCTCAGTAGTAATGGTACAACCGCAAATCGTCTACTCGATAAGGTGACGGCCCCCTGGCATCTGGAAGGCATGCTGGATGGTGTGTATGTCGCGGAAACTTTGCAGGATGCCATGGCCTTGCGCGGCAACTTGCTGGCACACGAATCTGTGATTAGTAAAGACGGTTTGTGGGTCGGTCCAGGCTGGTTACGCGTGACGCGTGATAAAGATGAAAGAGCCGGTGTGCTCAAACGTGAACAGGAACTCAAGGCCCTGGCACAGGATATCGAAATAGAAACGGCCAAGGTTGATAGTTTGCATGAAGGACTGGAAGGCAGTCGCGAACGATTACGTGCCCTTGAAGCGCAGAGTGAAACGGCTCAATCCGAACTCAATCAGGCCAACCGTAGTCATGCCGAACACAAGGCAGAATTGGGCGCTATGCAGGCACGTCTGGAACAGGTCAAGAACCGTCAGGCCGATCTGCAACATGATTTGGATGAACTCAATTCACAACTGCACGTTGAACAGACAGAATTAAGCACCTCAAAGTCTGCCCTGGAAGGTGCACAACAGACCGTCGGTAAGCTAAGTGAACAGCGTGTTGGCATGTCAAACCAGCGTGATGATTTGCGCCTGGTGCTCGATCAGGCTCGTGAATCTGCTCAATCTGATCGCGAAGCGGCCCACCAGGTCAAATTGCGTTCTGAAACCCTGCGTACCGAGCTGGCATCTACACGCCAGGCACTGGAACGCATGGACGGGCAATTACAACAGCTCAGTGCCCGCCGTGATGAATTGAATAATGTCCTGGACGAGGGCGATAGTCCGATTCTGGATCTTGAAAAAGAACTGGCTGAACACCTTGAACAACGTGTTGAGGTTGAGGCTGAACTGAGCAAGGCCAGAACCAGTCTGGAAAGTATTGAACACCAACTGCGTGAACTCGATGAGGCCCGTGCACAGGCCGAGCAAGCGGTACAGACGATGCGTGATGAACTGGCCGAAATTCGAATTAATACCCAGGAATTAAAAATCCGTTGTCAGACCATCGAAGAACAAATCATTGAACATGGTTTTGAGCTGACTAACCTGTTGGCTGAGTTACCTGAAGGGGCAACAGAACCGGAGTGGTTGCAATCGGTTGAGAAAATTGAAAGCCGTATTCAACGTCTTGGTCCTATTAACCTGGCGGCAATCGATGAATTTGAGCAGCAGTCAGAGCGTAAAACATATCTCGATGCGCAAAACGATGATCTGGTTGCTGCCCTGACCACACTGGAAAACGCGATTCACAAGATCGACAAGGAAACCCGTACCCGTTTCAAAGAGACCTATGACAAGGTCAATAGCGGCCTGCAAAGCATCTTCCCACGCCTGTTCGGGGGCGGTCATGCCTATCTGGAAATGACCGGTGATGATCTGCTGGAAACCGGTATTACCGTGATGGCTCGTCCACCCGGTAAACGTAACAGTACGATTCATCTGTTATCCGGTGGTGAAAAGGCGATGACCGCCGTGGCCATGGTATTTGCCATTTTTGAACTGAACCCAGCTCCCTTTTGTATGCTGGACGAAGTGGATGCACCGTTGGATGATGCCAATGTCACCCGCTATTGTGATCTGGTCAAGGAAATGTCTGATCGCACACAGTTTATTTTCATCACCCATAACAAGGTTACCATGGAAGTGGCTCAACACCTGACAGGTGTCACCATGCATGAACCGGGTGTGTCACGGTTGGTGGCGGTGGATGTGGATGAGGCGGTTAAACTAGCCGCTGTTTAAAAACGCCTCAGGCACTCCCGGGCGGCGTTAAATGATTAAATCAAAATGCTCATTTACTGTGTGTGATACGCTCTCACCCATCCATGGGCTCCGCGAAATAAGCACTTCCGTGTGCAAAACTCCGCTTTTGATTTAATCATTTGCCTTGCCCGAGAGTGCCTGAGGCGTTTTTAGCTATTAATGTTTCAGGTGCTCTCGGGCGGTGTTAAAGATTAAACTTAAAATGCTCATTTACTGTGTGTGATACGCTCTCACCTATACATGGGCTCCGCGAAATAAGCACATCCGTGTGCAAAACTCCGCTTTTAAGTTTGATTTTTGCCTTGTCTGGAAGCACCTGAGGCGTTTTTAGCTATTAATGTTTTAGGTGCTTTCGGGCGGTGTTAAAGATTAAACTTAAAATGCTCATTTACTGTATGTGTGATACGCTCTCACCCATACATGGGCTCCGCGAAATAAGCACATCCGTGTGCAAAACGCTGCTTTTAAGTTTAATTTTTGTCTTGCCTGGAAGCACCTGAGACGTTATTAATAATACAGCGATGCATATTATTGCTATGTGATGTAAATTTTATACGATAACTAATTATTCTTTCACCGGGATGCATCATTCATGGATACGCTGCGTCTAATTATCCTCTTAATTGGCCTTGTGGTCATCGCAGGTGTTTACCTGCGTTATCGTGAACCTAAACAACCGGCCGATGCTCCCACTGTGGATGTTAAAGCTTCCTGGCGGGATAAACTGAAAGCCCTGTTAGCCGCTAGAAAAGCCCCGGTAGGCGAGCAGGATCATCGTATCGGTTCACATATATCCCTTGAAGATGTTGATTCTATGGGCATGATTAAAGTCCATAGCGGTAAAGTGACCGAGGGTGAGCTGGCTGAGGGCGTGCATATAGAGTGGGATAGTATGACGCCTGTCGCCACACAGGATGAATTACTTATTGTCTTCAATATCGTTGCCCATCCAGAACAGATTTTTATTGGACAGCAAATTAAGCAAGCGGCCGTGCAGACTGGATTTGAACTGGGTGATATGCAGATTTTTCATTACCATGCTGAAAACCTGTCAGATAGTGCTGTCGCAGTGTGCAGTTTTGCTAACCTGTTACAACCGGGACATTTTGAAACAATAGAACAGAAAGATTTTATCTCACCCGGTATTTCCTTGTTTGCTCAATTACCTGGCCCGCTCGATGCGCGTGAGGCATTCAAACTGATATTGGACAAGGCCCACAAGCTGGCGGAATTATTGGGTGGGGAACTGTGCGATGAAACACGTAGCATGCTTACCGAACAAACCATTGGTCATATCAAAGAAAAAGTCGAGGCCTTTCGTTTTAAACAACAAATGGCCGCGATGAAACAACGACGACATGAAAGGTAAGCGGTTTCCATGAATGCCAGGGTAAGTATAGAAAAAAATATTAATCAGCTCAGAGACGAAATCAACCAGCATAACCATCTCTACTATGTCATGGATGCACCCGATATCCCGGACAGTGAATATGACCGTCTGCTACGTGAACTCCAGACTTTGGAAGCAGAATATCCAGATCTGATTACAATGGATTCACCAACGCAACGTGTTGGTGCCACACCGCTGGATGCCTTTCAGCAAGTCAAACACGAAGTGCCCATGTTGTCCTTGAACAATGCCATGGATGAACAGGAAGTGACGGACTTTGATCGGCGCATACGTGAAAAATTGCTAGTAGATGATATAGCCTATACCGTCGAACCCAAACTGGATGGTCTTGCCATTAGCCTTTTATATCAGGGCGGTATATTGGTGCGTGCGGCCACCCGTGGTGATGGTAGCCATGGAGAAGATGTTAGTCAGAATGTGCGAACGATTGAAACCATACCTTTGAAGTTGATGGGAAAAAACTATCCCAAGGTACTAGAAGTGCGTGGTGAGGTCATTATGAGTAAGTCTGGTTTTAACCACTTGAATGATATCCAACGGCAGAAGGATGAGAAGACCTTTGCCAATCCACGCAATGCGGCCGCAGGTAGTTTGCGACAACTGGATTCACGCATTACGGCGACTCGGCCCCTGGAATTTTATTGTTATGGTGTGGGTAAGGTGAGTGCCTTGTTGCCTGATACTCATTACGGCGTTTTGCAACAGCTTAAACAGTGGGGTATCCGACTTAATCCTGAAGTTAGACAAGTAATGGGTGTGCAGGGCTGTATTGAGTATTATCAACACATCATGCAAAAGCGTGACAGCCTGAATTATGACATCGATGGGGTTGTTTATAAGCTTGATAGTCTGGCTGAGCAGGCAACGATGGGGTTTGTTTCACGCGCACCACGTTGGGCCGTGGCACATAAATTTCCGGCTCAGGAAGAACTGACTACTCTGTTGGGTATTGATGTACAGGTGGGACGTACCGGTGCCATTACCCCGGTGGCGAGGCTGGAACCGGTGTTTGTAGGTGGCGTGACGGTGACCAATGCCACTTTGCACAATCAGGATGAGATTGATCGTAAGGGTGTGCGTATCGGTGATACCGTGATTGTGCGTCGTGCTGGAGATGTTATTCCCGAAGTTGTCAGTTTTGTGGAATTGAAACGTCCAAAGGGTACGAAAAAATTTACCATGCCAACACATTGTCCAGTGTGTGGTTCCGATGTGGTACGACTTGAGAATGAAGTTGTGGCCCGTTGTACCGGCGGTCTGTTTTGTGAAGCACAGCGTAAGGAAGCGATCAAACACTTTGTCTCACGTAAGGCCATGGATATCGATGGCCTGGGTGATAAGCTAGTGGAGTTGCTGGTGGACGAGAATCTCATCCATGATGTAGCGGGTTTATACCGTTTAGAAAAAGATCAACTTGCCATATTGGATCGCATGGCGGATAAGTCAGCACAAAATCTCATCGAGGGCCTGGAAAAAAGCAAGTCAACGACCTTGGATAAATTTATTTTCTCCCTAGGTATTCGCCAGGTGGGTGAAACCACGGCGCGTACTCTGGCCTATCATTTTGGTGATCTGGATAAGTTGATGAAGGCCGAACAGGATGAATTGATTCAGATATCGGATGTGGGGCCGGTGGTGGCAGAAAGTATTTGTCTCTTTTTTAAAGAAGAGCATAACCGGGATGTCATCGCGGAACTGTGTGAGACGGGTATTCACTGGCCGATCATTGAAGTCATAGCCAGCGAAGAGCAAAAACTCAGTGACAAGACCTTTGTGATTACGGGCACCCTGTCATCCATGGGGCGTGATGAGGCCAAGAAACTTTTGTTGGCTCAGGGGGCCAAGGTCACAGGAAGTGTTTCCAAAAAAACCGACTATGTCATTGCAGGTGAAAATCCGGGTTCCAAGGTAGTCAAGGCTGAACAACTGGGAGTGGAAGTCCTAGATGAGGAAGGATTTCTGGCCTTATTAAATGAGGAATGACGAATGAAGATATGGCTCATAATTTTTTTCTGTTTTCTCTCTTTGAATATCTATGCCGATCCATTAGAAAAGTTGGCTCTAAAAGAGCTACCCAAAATAGCCGCGTTGTATGCCGATGGTTATGCCCGCTTGGACAAAAAATCCCTTAAAACAAAATTGCTCTATAAAGACAAAGAGGGGGAATGCACTATTCTCACCAGCTTCAAGATGGAAGGCTTTAATGGCGCACCTAATTTCACGCAGTTTGTTAGTTTTTTTAATTGTCCGATAGTGCATCGTGTCTTACCCGCGAATAAAAAATTGTTTATGTCTGACATGTTTCGGTTTTACATGGGGGAGCCTTATCTGGATATCTCAACAGCCGTGATTAAAGGCGATCAGATCGAGGTTAAGGGCCGTTCTATGAGTAAGAAAAAACCGGTGATGATCTTATTTGAACCCAGTGCGGGGCCGGGTTGGTGGCAACTCAAAAAACCGGAACCAAAACCCAAACCGGAAGAGAAGGATGAAGCATTGCCCTCAATGCACGACTCCTTTTGAATTACGATTCATTGATGGTGTTAAACGCCGGATAGCTAAGGACAAGATCTGACCCTATATTGCCATTATATAAAGTGAGGGGTGTTGTGAGTTGTTTACTACGAAATATATAATTAACCTGAGATCGGTTTAAGCCAGAGCCTGAGGCAGAGTGATATTTTGAAGTTCATCGAAGTCAGCGGGAGAGAGGTTTAAAGAAGGTTTATCCTCTTTCAGGCAATATGCGATTAACCCACCCAACAGATTGAGCATAAAGCCGTG
>JAFLJQ010000274.1 GCA_022712915.1 Gammaproteobacteria bacterium
AAGATGAATCAAGAATTCGGCGTGGCAATGGTGCTGAGGTCATGAGTTCTCTGCGTCGCTTAACCCTTAATTTGCTTAAACAAAATACTACCAGTAAGGCCAGTATGAGGCGAAAGCGTAAGATTGCGATTATGGATGATACGTTACGATCTGAATTGATTTGTCCAGGGAATTAATATGCTCTTGCCCTGATGGTTTGCCTGCCAGCCTTGCTTTTGCTCTTGGGATAGACTTAGAATGACCCGGTGGAAGTGAGTTTTGTATAAACGCTTCGGTTATTTCGCTTTTTTCTAATTTACTAATTTTCTAAGGTTTAGGAGGTACAGACAGTATGGGTATATTTGGAAACAATAAAATGACTTCGGAAGTCGATCCTTTGGTATTTGAAGAGAATACAGACTCTACAAACTCTACAAGCTCTATAAGTTCTATAAGTTCTATAAGTTCTACAGACTTTGAGCAATTGAGTACCAGCAAAGCTAATCCATCCAAATATGGTATTAACCAAGCCATCAAACTGGTTCGGTCATTTCAAAAACACAAAATCAGCCCGAATGTTATTGCGGGCATCATGAAACAGACCTTGGCATCGGTTGAAATACATTTCACAGATATCATCGACGATGCAAAACGAAAAGAATCTGCAGTACATTCTGAATCAGAGAAAAAAGACAAACAAATAGAAGAAGCTACACGTAAATGTGAAGCCTTAAAGGATGAGAAAATAAAGCTGCAACAGATTCTCGAAGAAACAGTGTCAGTACGAGAATTTTTATTGCAAGCCATGGATAATGGGCTGAGTAATCACGAACGGGGACAACAACCCGCCGCACAAACTAGCAACGAGCAGGAACCGCAACCACACATAGCACAAAAAAAAGAGCATGTGCCGCAGTACGAGACTTCACAATAAAATAGGTTATGCAGGGTGGGTTAAGGGGGCTGTTTGCGCCATAACCCGCCCGAATATACCGCTAGTATTCATTTAGAAAAACAGTAAGCGGCGAGGTTTAGCTTTAACCGTAAATGTTCTCCTTGAACATTTCCTGAATTTTTTCTACATCTTCCCGATGAGCAATCAACACGTCGACACAATCATGGGCGAGTTGCCATCCGGCCATCTGGCGCAAAGTATCAAAGGCCTTGTCATTACTCCAAGCCTCTTTATAAGGACGTTTGCTGGTCAAGGCATCAAACACATCCGCAACGGCCACAATCCGAGCCTCCAGTGGAATATCATCACCTTGTAAGCCATCTGGATAACCCGTTCCATTCATGGCTTCATGATGGAACTCGGCAATATTCCGTAAGACATCAATATGCTGAATCGACTCAAGACCAAAATTAATGATGAGATAATCAATCATCTCACGCCCTTTTTTGGAATGCGTTTGCATGATATTTTTTTCTACCTCGGTTAATTTTCCGGGTTTAAGCAGGATGTCATCCGGGATACCGATCTTGCCAATATCATGCAAAGGAGCAAACATAAAAATATGCTCGATGTAATCATCATTCAGATTATATTTCTCGGCTAGAGCCTTGGTAATGAGTCGGCAATAACGGGACATGCGATCCAGATGGCCACCTGTTTCCGGATCTCGGATATGAGTAATGTGTCCAGTGGTTTTAACCGCCGCCGTAAGTGTATTAATCGCAGAAACTTCTTTTGCCATCATCAATGCGATAAAGTGCCCATATAAATCCAGTTCATGTAACACCTTTTCAGTAAACACATTTGTTTCATAGGAATTAAAAAATATAAAACCAAGAAAAACACCATTATCAAACATGGGAAAGGTGTAACTGGCAGCATAACCCTGCCGTCCGATACGTTGAGTATGCTCATGCGCCCCCTCTTCAAAGGTCAACAAATTATTAATCACTCGAGGTAAACCTTGCTCCAGGATTTTTTTTAATGACGGTGCATCGTCCAGTGTACTTTGATAGTGGGAGAGGGGATTATCCTCACCACTGCTATGAACATAAGTTTTGAGAATACCGGTGTCTGGCTCATAGAGGGTAATTGCAATACGGGCAATAAATGGGTAATGTTCCTTAATCGAGCCATGTGAAACAGTCAATTTTTCTCGCAGAGGAAGGTGTTTGTTCAACGCTTCAAAGGCATCGTGATGTGGCATGGCAGCTCATTATGCTTGTTCTGACTATTTATATTAGATGTATATATCGGCCGTTCCTGAAAATTATTAAATGCGTTAAATATCAGTGCGTTCAGAAGCGAACACACATCTTCGTTAATGTAGTAAGTAATGTTATTTTATGTAGAATTTACCATGGGAAAGAGATGTCGCGACAGGTATTACGAACAAGTAAACCGTTAAGCGGCTAAGCAAGAATTAAGGGCATTTGAAAGAGGCACTGAACGCCAAAAGGCACTGTGTAGCCCGTGCCCGCGTGGTTTATTGATTTAATGGTAGCGAGAGGGAGACTTGAACTCCCGACCTCAGCATTATGAATGCTGCGCTCTAACCAGCTGAGCTACCTCGCCATTTGGGCACCACACTAAAGGGTGGTAAAAAGAGGCCGCATTTTCCTCGCTCAACTCGGGGTTGTCAAGTCGATTAATCCACTGAATTTCGACATGCCTGTGTAAAATCAAGCAGTTAGGCTAAACATTAAACCTAAAATGCATGACATCGCCATCCGCGACAATGTATTCCTTACCTTCCAGACGCAGTTTACCCGCCTCTTTAGCGCCCTGTTCTCCATTGAACTGTATGAAATCGTCATAAGCAGTGACTTCGGCCCGGATAAACCCTTTTTGAAAATCAGTATGAATAACACCGGCCGCTTCTGGCGCAGTAGCGCCCTGTTTAACAGTCCAGGCCCGCACCTCTTTAATACCGGCGGTAAAGTAGGTCTGTAGCCCCAACAAGTCGTATCCGGCGCGGATAACGCGGTTTAGGCCAGGTTCTTGCAAACCCATTTCAGCAAGGAAGTCCTGCTTTTCGTCATCATCCAATTCAACCATCTCTGATTCGATGGATGCGCAAACAGGCACGACAGGCGCACCTTCCTGTTTGGCATATTCTCTGACTTGATCGAGAAGCGGGTTATTTTCAAAACCATCATCACTGACATTGGCAATATACATGGCTGGTTTGATGGTCAATAAAAAAAGTTCACGTAACATCAATTTTTGGTCGTCATCCAGGCTCATGGCACGCACCATTTTACCTTCGTTCAATTGTGCTTTGACTTGTTCATACAGGGCTAGCTTGACCTTGGCATCCTTATCACCAGATTTGGCGACCTTGGTGGTTTTATAAATGGCCTTTTCAAGGCTATCCAAATCTGCCAACGCCAATTCAGTATTGATCACTTCAATGTCATTAAGGGGGTCAACCTTGCCGGTGACATGTACCACATCATCATCTTCAAAGCAGCGCACTACATTGGCTATCGCATCGGTCTCACGAATATTGGCCAGAAACTTATTGCCCAAACCTTCACCCTTTGAGGCCCCAGCGACCAGCCCGGCAATATCAACAAACTCAATGGTCGTAGGCAAAACCCTTTGCGGATTCACAATGGCCGACAACTTATCAAGCCGTAGGTCAGGCATAGGGACAATGCCAATATTGGGTTCGATGGTACAAAAGGGATAATTTTCGGCCAAGATGCCGGCCTTGGTCAACGCGTTGAATAGCGTGGACTTGCCCACATTTGGTAAACCGACAATACCGCATTTAATTCCCATTTTGATGTCCTGTTAAGATGACTTGCTATGTAATGTATTCATGGCACGTTGAACTTCACCACTCATGATTAAGGGCAGTTCAACTATGGCCGAATCGATTGCCCGTTCGATATCAATCCGATCATCCATGCTGACTTTGTTCAACACATGACCGGTCACGCGCGATTTGTCTCCAGGATGTCCGATGCCAATACGCAGGCGCAAAAAACTGTTACTACCTATTTTGTCGATGATGTCGCGCAAACCGTTATGGCCACCATGACCGCCACCGTCTTTCAACCGAACAACACCGACATCGAGATCAAGTTCATCATGCACGATAAGGATGGATTCAACGGGGAGCTTATAAAAATTAGACAGCGCCTGTACTGACTGGCCACTGTGATTCATAAAGGTCTGTGGTTTAAGCAACCAGCATTCTTCTCCGGCCAAATGGCAACGAACAGCCTCTGCCTGAAATTTCTTTTCAGATTTAAAACTAACACCCAGCTGACGTGCGAGTTCATCCACAAACCAAAAACCGGCGTTGTGTCGCGTATCCTGATAGTCTTTGCCAGGATTTCCCAGCCCGACTATCAGTTGCACGCGCGCAGACAACGCCGGTTCTCTTTGTGGAAAATAGCCAATAAAAGCTGTTTAGTTTTCACCACCGTCTTCACTACCCGCGGCTTCTCCAGCATCCTCACCGCCTTCAGTCACATCGCTACTGCCTTCTTTCGCAGCACGAGGCATATGAATGGAGGCAATCGGCTGATCATGTCCTTCACCATGTGTCAATTCGACAATGGCCACACCAGCAGGCAATTTAATGTCCGTCAAATGGACAATACCGTCCAGAACCAAACCACTCAGATCTACTTCCAGATATTCCGGCAGATCTTTTGGCAGACAGGCAATTTCTACTTCTGTTATGTTGTGGGTCACTAAGCCGCCTTCACGAACACCCGGTGACTGTTCTTCATTGGTGAAGTGCAAAGGCATATGTACACGAAATATTTCTGTCGCGCTGACGCGCAGCAGATCCATGTGCATCACAGTCGGCTTACTGGGATGACGTTGCAGATCCTTAACGATAGCACTCTCTTCAACGCCACCAACCTTAACGGTCAGAATGTGCGAGAAAAATGCTTCATTTTCCAGTTTATGGATCAGGCTAATATGGTCCAATGTCAGTGAAACTGGCTCTTTATTGCCGCCATAAATAACGGCTGGTATTTTACCCGTATGACGCAGGCGGCGGCTCGCACCTTTCCCCAGGTCATGACGGACTTCGGCTTCCAATATAAAACTTTCAGCACTCATTTGAGTTACTCCTGATATTTACGTTAACACATACCGGTTACCCGGCTACCCCCCCGCGACCAGAGGGAGGTTCTAATCCAGTTGCCCGCCATGTCTCAGCGGCCAGCAACCAAAATCTCAATCTACATACAGACTACTAACGGATTCTTCGTCATTGATCCGTCGCATGGTCTCTGCCAACATGCCCGCCACACCCAACTGGCGAATCTTGGCACAGGCCTGAGCCTCTTTACTCAGCGGGATGGTGTCAGTCACGACCAGTTCATCCAATACCGAATTAGTAATATTTTCTATCGCCTTGCCAGATAAAACAGGGTGCGTACAATATGCCACGACTTTGGCCGCACCGTGATCTTTCAAGGCAGCCGCAGCCTGCCCAAGGGTTCCGGCGGTATCCACCATATCATCAACAATCACACAACTACGACCCTCAACATCGCCGATAATATTCATCACCTGCGCAACATTGGGTAGTGGACGACGCTTATCAATAATCGCAAGATCTGCATCATCCAGTCGTTTAGCCAGTGCCCGTGCCCGCACCACCCCCCCCACATCAGGGGACACCACTATCAGATTCGGATATTCCTGCCGCCACACATCCCCCAACAGAATCGGCGAAGCATAAACATTATCCACCGGAATATTAAAAAACCCCTGGATCTGATCTGCATGTAAATCAACCGTCAACAGACGATCCGTACCTACGGACATGATCATATCAGCCACAACCTTAGCCGTAATCGGCACTCTGGCCGAACGAGGCCGCCGATCCTGGCGTGAATAGCCATAGTAGGGGATCACAGCCGTGATCCGGCTAGCCGATGAGCGATGCAAGGCATCAATCATCACCAACAACTCCATCAAATTATCATTGGTCGGCACACAAGTAGGTTGCACCACAAAAACATCCTTACCACGGACGTTTTCCATAATCTCGACCATCGACTCTCCATCGCTAAACGTACCGACGAGCGCCTTGCCTAATGGCATATGTAACCTTGCGACAATAGCCTGAGCCAGTTGCGGATTCGCATTGCCCGAAAATACCATCATGTTATTGTCTGGCACGCTGCCCCCCATACGTTTGTTGGATACTCTTTGACACCAGTTTTAAGGAATATTCAATGGTATTCATGTGCATTAAGCACCTTAGTCTAAAAGATGACTGGGGTGCCAGGATGATTCGGGCTACGCCCTAACCCCTTCGAGGCCGCTATCGCTTTGCTACTACGTTCACCTGCCCTTCGGTCAGGAATCAAACCTCTACGGTTCAAATCCTGGCAAACTTCCTGAGGTATAAACTTGTATAAATTATATACATCAAGGGCTCTGCCTCAAAATATGGCTGGGGTGCCAGGATAACTCCGTGTCGCTACCGGCATCCTGCCTATCACGACACTAGTACATCCTGTACGTCGCCTGCCCTCCGCCCTTCGGGCCAGAGTCGCTATCGCTCCTCTGTTCGATTTTGCTCCTGGCAAAATCGTCGAACCTTTTACGGTTCAAATCCTGGCGAACCTACTGATGCATAAACCTATGTAAGTCATATACATCAAGGGCTCTGCCTTAAAATATGGCTGGGGTGCCAGGATTCGAACCTGGGTATGCTGGAATCAAAATCCAGTGCCTAGCCGCTTGGCGACACCCCAAAAAACTTTCTTGCTGCGGCTAGTTTAACACTTGCCGCAGTGGTGAGGTATTTTTACCTCGGGCAACGAAGCCCGACCATTTATCGGACAACTGATGCCATGCTGATCTGGCCCGAGCTTCCTCCTCAAAGGCAGCGAAAACACAAGCACCGGTACCCGTCATACGTGCCGTAGCAAATTTTGACAAATCAACCAGCGCTGCATCGACCTCGGGCCAGCCCTGCCTGACCAATGGCTCACATACATTGCCACCTTGCCCTGACAGAAAGGCGCGTATTGTAATGGCTGGACAATCCCGTATCAATTGCGAATTGGAAAAAACCTTGGCTGTTGAGACATTTACCGGAGGAATCAGCACAACAAACCAGGGTTCAGGCAATTCAACGGGGGTAAGCACTTCCCCTACCCCCTCAGCCCAAGCCGCTTGCCCCCGAATAAAGACCGGTACATCAGCCCCCAATTGCAAACCCAACTCTGCTAACTGCTCCACCGTAAAGCCACAATCCCAAACCCAATTCAGCGCCACCAAGGTCGTGGCTGCATCGGAACTCCCTCCCCCCAGCCCACCACCTATGGGCAATCTTTTATCAATCTCGATGTCTACACCCACATCCGTCCCAGCTTGCTGTTTTAATAATTTCGCCGCTCGAATCACCAGATCCTGTTCAGCCGGAATAGCTGATATTTCGGTCAGGCGTTGAATACGACCATCCTCTCGCGGCGTAAAAACAAGTTCATCACCATAATCGAGAAACTGGAACACGGTCTGCAAGAGATGATAACCATCATCACGTCGCCCCGTGATGTGCAGAAACAAATTAAGTTTTGCCGGCGCAGGCCAGCTTTTGGGTAAATTTACCGCTACAGACATTTATTTATTATTTGAAAGTTTTAAACAAGGCAGTTCTGTAGGCAAGCTTATCTAAAGATAACAAGCTAACCTTTATCATTAAATGGATTATCTAGGGTTCGCACACCCAATTTCCACTCATCGATCACCACGCGCACATCAAGATCCTGTTTGTCAGCAAAAATTTTTCCCGGCAAAACCAGCCCATTGACCGGAACATAGCGTTTATAACGCACCTGCCAGTCCCCTTGTTGCAAACGGGACAAACGGCCGTATTTATCAATACTGGCGGCATTTTTATCGCCAGGTGAAGGCAACCCAATTAACCAGTAACGCAATTCTGACACCGGCATTTTCACACCGGTTCGTTCATATAATAATGTGTCTATATCATGAGAGTAAAAGCGTTCATTATCAGCGGTCAACAATTCAACCTGATCAATATTACCACTCAGCTGTACTTGTCCTGCGCCGAAGGGGCCAAACAAACGGATTTGATAATCATCCCCCTGCTGTAACCAGAGCAAATTGACATGCCATGATTCAACACCGTTATTAATAGCTGCCCGGCCAGAAGCAAACCAATGCTGCACACCATCCAAGCTTGCCCGGTGGGCCTGCCATGAACCCGTGTTAAGAGAATCGGGAACCTCTTCAATAGTACTACAGGCAGTGAGCAGGAGTAAAAAAACGAAACGAAAGTGTTTAATCATTGGTCAAGCGGTTGATGACATCCAGCAACAACTTATGCTTAGGTGTTTCACGCAAGGCCTCATCCCAGATCTCTTTGGCACCATCCTGATCACCAATGACCCACATGACCTCACCCAGGTGGGCCGCAATTTCCGCATCCTTATTCAGAGAAAATGCCTTACGCAGTAAACGCAATGCATCTTCATGACGACCCTGACGATAATAAGCCCAACCCATACTATCAGTAATCGCAGGATCATTGGTATTCAGTTTATAGGCCCGTTCGACTAGCTTAACGCCTTCGTCAATCCGATCGGTACGATCCACCAGAGTATATCCCAAGGCATTCAAGGCCTGGACATTATTGGGTTGGCGTTCAATAATTTCCTGTAGATCCTGGATCGTCACATCCAGGAGGTTGATCTTTTCAGCCGTCAGAGCACGGGCATACAACAATTCGACATTATCGGGTAATTCGGCAAGAGACTCTGTATACAAATCAAAGGCTTTTTGAAACTGCTGACTATTACGCAGGATTTCACCTTCCGCGAGGAAAACCTGCAAACTGACATCACTGGTCTTGCTATCAATTGAATGCAGACTTTGCCTTGCCTGCTCAACTTTACCCGTCTTGGCAATCAGCACGGCAATGCGTATTTGTGCATCAATGGTATGGCTGCCATACTTCACCTGACCATAGTACTCAATGGCTCGATCGTTCTCACGTTGCTGTTCTGCCATTTGACCAAGATAGTAATTTGCCTCATCGGCACGCTTGTCCAGCTCGATCAGCTTTTTGAAATAATTTTCTGCATCATCCTTATCGTTCAATTGCAAGGACAACAAACCAAGGGCATAAAAAGCATCCGCTTTTGCATCTTCATCATCCGTGTCGATCAGCTTACTGAACTCCTCCCGCGCCTCAGTCAATCGTTTGCTATCAACCAATTTACGGGCATAAAAAAGCCTTAGCGCATGATCACTGGAATGATCCGCAACAAGATTACTCAAGTGATCCAGTGATTCCTTTTCCTTTCCCTGGCGCGACAATATATTGACCATCAAAATATGAGCCTGCACCCAGTCTGGTTTCAATTTCAATGCTTTTTGAATAGCGGCCTCAGCCTTTTTATATTCACCAACCAGCAAGGCAAGATGGCTGTAGGCATAGTGGGCATTAACATTATTTTGGCGTTTAGCCACCAGTTTCTCCATGATGATAAGGGCGGCTTTTTTATCATGCTCCTTACTCAACAGAGACGTTATCAGCAAATATCCTTTCTGTTCATCCTGATCACCATCGGCGATCACCGCCTCAAAATGAATCAGCGCCTCATCCATCTTACCACTCTTGACCAATAAAGCCGATAACACCTGACGCGCATCCAGGTTAAGCGGTGACAAAGCAACCCATAACCGAGCCGCTTGTAGCGCCTTTTTGGTTTCCCGAGCATATACGGCAATCCGCGCAGCACGTTCCGCAATAGCCGGATCCTGAGAAAGCTCTGCCGCCTCAACGTAGTATCGAACAGCTGTCGTCAACCTGCCGCGTTGGCCAGCAATCTCAGCTACCAGCAATTTTTCCATCAAGAGGACATTCAATTCATTGGAGGAAAGCAGCTTTACCTTTGAAGGAGGCTGCTTTTTAATGGCCTTTTGTTTTGCCTCGGGCACTTCTGCCAGCTGTAAAACAGGCTGCTCATTAATTAACGCTTGGGATTTAGGTGTTTTCGCACTAGAATCTATCTGTATCACAGGAAGAGCCTGTGCAACACTGGCCCAGAGCAATAACGCCAAGATAAAACTAATATAAAACCGTAGGTTATTCATGAGATCCTTGTATGTTTCGCAACCCGTGGGGGTATATTTCCATCAAACTATACCAACTTTTGCGGAATTTAACCTTCATATATATTAGTAGAGTGGTATGTTTAGTGGTCAATTTCAAGTCAATGCAGGTAAACAGGCAGATATTTTGACGGATTCCAAAGAGACACTCCTGACCCTCGGTATAAACCACAAAACGGCTCCGGTTGAGATCCGTGAGAAAGTGGCCTTCGCTGCTGAAAATCTTGAACGAGCTCTGAAAGAGCTGATTTCACAAGAAGCCGTCAACGAAGCAGCCATACTTTCAACCTGTAACCGCACAGAATTATATTGCAGTTTGAGTCGTGCAGACAGGGATATCCTTATCAACTGGATAAGCCACTTCCACCATTTGCAGCATGACGATATAGAGCCATATGTCTACACCTACACCAATAATGACGCTGTGCAGCACATATTGCGAGTCGCCAGTGGGTTAGATTCACTGGTCATGGGGGAACCGCAAATCCTCGGCCAGCTCAAGGACGCATACACACTTGCGACAGGTGCCGGAGCCATCGGTCAGCAACTCAATCGGCTGTTCCAGCATACCTTCTCCGTTGCCAAGGAAGTACGCACCAATACCGCCATCGGCAGTAATCCCGTTTCGGTGGCTTTCGCCGCAGTGAGCCTGGCCAAGCAGATCTTTACCAGCATGAGCGAACATACCGCTTTGTTAATCGGTGCAGGTGAAACCATTGAGCTGGTGGCCCGCCACCTAAATGAACAGGGTGTCAAAAAAATAATCGTTGCCAACCGTACCGTCGAGCGAGCCCAATTACTCGCCAGTCAATTTGACGGTAGTGAAGCCATCCCCCTGGCCGAGATGCCCCACCGCCTGCAAGAGGCGGATATCGTTATCTCCTCCACCGCCAGCCAGTTGCCCATCCTCGGCAAAGGTGCCGTCGAAAGCGCCTTAAAACAACGCAAGCACAAACCTATCTTTATGGTCGATATCGCCGTACCGCGGGATATTGAAGCAGAAGTCAGTAAGTTACGTGATATTTATCTCTACACCGTCGATGATCTGCATGAAGTCATTGAAGAAAATCTCAAATCTCGGCAGGTTGCCGCCGAAGAAGCCGAAGAAATCATCGAACATCAGGTCGAACATTTCATGGGCTGGCTGCGCTCCCTTGATTCCGTGGACACCATTCGCCATTTCCGTTCCCAGGCCGAACTAACCCGTGATGCTTGTATCAAACAAGCCGAACGGCAACTGGCCGCAGGCAAGGATGCTCAAGAGGTCCTAAAAGAACTGGGCCGAACCCTGACCAACAAATTAATCCACGAACCTACCGTGCAAATGAATCAAGCCGCTTTCGAAGGGCGTAAACATATTCTGGAAGCGGCTCAGGAACTCTTTAATCTCAAAGATACCGATTAACCCTGCCAAGTATTTATGAAAGCCTCTCTCCAAACAAAACTGGAATCTCTAAACGATCGCTTGGAAGAAATAAATTACCTGCTGGCCGATCCCGGAGTGATTGGTGATCAAA
This sequence comes from Gammaproteobacteria bacterium, assembly GCA_022712915.1. Classification (GTDB taxonomy): domain Bacteria; phylum Pseudomonadota; class Gammaproteobacteria; order UBA6429; family Thiohalophilaceae; genus JAHEDB01. Next base: position 11,584 of record JAFLJQ010000274.1, read on the forward strand.
ACAAATTTCGCGGCCTGTCGCAAGAATATGCCCAACTCAACCCAGTGGTAGAGTGTTTTAAACAACACCAAAAGGCCTTGAGTGACATCAATGATGCCAAACGCATGTTACAAGACAGTGACGCCGAAATGCGTGAAATGGCCAACGAAGAATTAAAAAGCGCGGAGCAAGAAAAACAGCAACTTGAGCAAACCTTGCAAGTCCTGATGCTACCCGTCGATCCAAATGATGAGAAAAATATCTTTCTCGAAATACGCGCCGGTACCGGTGGCGATGAAGCAGCCATCTTTGCAGGCAACCTGTTTCGCATGTACTCCCGCTATGCCGAACTACGTAAATGGAAAATCGAAATCGTCAGCGCCAATGAAGGCGAACACGGTGGTTATAAAGAGGTTATCAGTCGTATCGTGGGTGACGGTGCCTACTCACGACTGAAGTTTGAATCTGGCGTCCATCGCGTACAGCGCGTACCTGAAACAGAATCACAAGGTCGCGTCCATACCTCCGCCTGTACCGTGGCCATCCTGCCCGAAGCCGACGAAATTGCCGCAATTGATATCAATCCGGCCGATCTGAAAGTCGATACCTTCCGCGCCTCCGGTGCCGGTGGCCAGCATGTCAATAAAACCGACTCCGCCATCCGCATCACCCACCTACCCAGCGGCATCGTCGTCGAATGTCAGGACGAACGGTCACAACACAAAAACCGCGCCCGCGCCATGAGCCACCTGTCATCCAAACTACTCAGCATACAACAAGACAAACAACAACAGGAAGAAGCACAAAACCGACGCCAACTCGTCGGCAGTGGTGATCGCTCCGAACGCATACGCACCTACAACTACCCACAAGGTCGCGTCACCGACCATCGAATCAACCTTACACTGTACAAATTAGATGAGATCATGCAAGGGAACGTAGATGACGTGATTGAGCCTTTGATCAATGAACATCAGGCGGATTTATTGGCGGCATTAGGGGAGGAATAAGTTTTAGCCAGTCATTGCGAGGAGCGTTTTTGCGACGCGGCAAACTCGTGATGAAACTGTTAATTTGAATATATCTTTGGTTTGAATCGTTACCACGATACTTTTATTTTAAATCCGATCTCGGCCGGACAGCCGAGTTCATTTTCTTTGTACGGACAAAGAAAACCGCCCCAAAAATAAAGCAAACGTGTTGTAATGTTTGAGGGGGTTGTTCCTCATTCAACGTAGGAGTAATCTTGGTTCCGCAGAATATTAATACTATACGTATAACAAACTTTATTTCAACAATGATCTAGTCTATTTAAAAAAGGACTACATTTCTATGCCATGCTCTCTATGCCTGAATGAAAGAGTATTAAGAAATTCTCATATTATCCCAGAGTTTCTCTATTCACCTGGTTATGATGAAAAACACCGCCTAATAAAAATTCAGAAAAACACTCAAAAAACAAACTACGAGCAAAAAGGTCTGCGTGAAAAATTACTCTGTGATAAATGCGAAACATTATTAAATGATCGGTTCGAGAAGTATTTTGATAACCTATGGAGAAATAATTTCCCGAAGGTGGCAAGCGGTTCTGAATTAGTATTTAAAAAACTTGATTACACCCGTTTCAAGCTATTTTTATTATCAATTTTGTGGAGAGCTAGCGTATCAAAAAAAGATGCATTTAGAAAAATATCACTAGGCGATAAACATGAAAATAACATTAGAAAAATGATATTGGAGAACAACCCTAGTAATCCTGAAATATACCCTGTTATGGCACAAATACTTGTACATCCCGAAACAAATATAGCAATAGAAGGTGTAATAATGTCGCCAATAACGAACCGTTTCGATGGCAAAATATCATATACATTCCTCTTTGGGGGATGTTCCTGGAATTATGTTGTATCAAGCCATCCAGTTAAGGGACTAGGAGAATATGCTATAGACCGTGAAGGAACATTCGTTATGCCCGTTGTAAAAATGACAGACTTCCCTCCAATAGATACCTTTATGAGAGAACACATGTTATTAAAACATGGCAATAAAACCAATCAACCTAGGTAACGATACAATTTGTACTAAAAAAATGACATCAACCAAGATCATCATTCGCTGCCCCCCCCCCTTTGATGGCGCATGATTGGGCTTGAGCGGCAGGGGTGCCACCACATTGGCAGAGGGGCTAGGATGCCCCTTCTGCCAATGCTCAACAAAAAACCAAAACTCAAACACACGTTTGCACCATCACAGGGGAAGCACCTTTTGATTTCTTTTTAGTGCGTCAAAAAGAAACTCAGCTATCCATCCGAGAACGAATTTAAAATCCAGCATCGCAATAGCAACTCAATATATTTATCACCCTCCCCCTAACCCCCTCCCACAGGGAGGGGGAATAAGTGCAAAAAATTATTCTGTTGCGTCTCTCCCTCAGGCAGGAAAAACAAATATAAAAAAGCTTCTATTGATCCCTGTAGTGGTCAAGTTTTATTGGAAAGAATTTAAGCCGCATTTTTCAATTCCATTTTTTTCTGGTTAGGTGTTAAATATCCAAGGGTAGAATGCAATCGCTTGTAATTATAAAAACGAATATATTTCTCTACAGCATCTACAGCCGATAAATGATTCACAAAAAACAAGTTATTCAATCGTTCTGTTTTCAAACTTCTAAAAAATCGTTCCATCACGGCATTATCCCAGCAATTTCCTCGGCGGCTCATGCTTTGGGTGATCCCAAAGGTATTAAGATAATCAACAAATTTATTGGCTGAATACT
>JAFLJQ010000070.1 GCA_022712915.1 Gammaproteobacteria bacterium
TGCTCTTGTGTCTTTGCGAGGGAGGTTAGCCCACGAAATGCGTCGGTGTAGACAGACTGTTCGGGCATAATTTTTCGTTTTGAAAACTGATCGACCGTTTCGTGATTGATTCGCTCAACCACTTCTATCGCAATATACCCCGCTCGGTTTCCCTAGCTCTCACATCAAGGGCACTGAAATCCGTTTGGCCATTTCTCATGATATAAATAGTCTTTGCAGGCTTCTTCGTCATCAAATCGCCTTTGCCATTCGAAAAAACTCATCCCTTCTTTTTTCATCTTCTGCACCTAACTTGTTGTAAGTAAATGCATTATAATCTCTTTGCTGAGTTTTGTTTAGAGGCATGTAAGTTAATATAAGTCAGTACAATTTCAACCAACAGGGTTTCTTACCCTCCAGATATTGAAAGTAAAACTGGATCTACAGGGTATAAATACCATCGCACCTGCTCAATCGTGTGCCGCAAAACAAAATATATCACAAACTTATTGTAATATTGGCTCCACTAGAATAAGCACTTTCCATATCTTGAGAGTCAAAAGCCGTTACGACAAACGTATAAGTTCCTGGCGCTAAATTTTCCACGATATAAGTCGTAACGCTAGGATTGTTAATTGAAACTACTTTTGTATAACCATTCCCATCATTAACATAAATACTGTGACCACTTAATTTCGTAATGACGGTGTCATCAGTGTATCTTGTAGGCGGCATCCAGTTTAATGTAGCGCTACCAATATTGTTTACTGGCGGTTTATTTAATGGTGGCTCATTTGTTGGTGATTCATTTGATGATGTTGTGGCACGGCCTCCACCGCAAGCCGTCAATACAACCACCACAAAAATAAGGGTTAGAGCCTTCGCATTATCAATATAATTATCAAGTAACATAATTGTTAACCTCTCAATTTCGAATACTTCATCACTGCTTTGAAGTTTCGGCATGAAAGGTTCAGCTATTGACTTGAATACCCAATAGTGTGTGTATGATCACGGTTTAATTTACATGTTTTAATTTTATGAGAAATTAATCCCAATTTTTATGTAGACCTCATAACACTTATTTGCACAAATGCGTCATAATAATAACCATTTTAAAAATAACAAAACAACCAAGTAAGAAAACATATGCCAACTGTGTTTTAACACACAAAACAAATTGCTAGTTTAATCACAATTTATGAATTTTGATTAAAGTTCACTTATCATCATTTATAATAAGGTTTAAAGGCAGTACTTAATTACTTTACCCCCTATACAATAATTTTTACAAATATAGAAATTATGAATATAAATGAAATAATACTCATCGTTAGTCTGGTCGGCGTAAGTTATAGTTACTTTATTTACCCACTCATACTGCTCGCCTTACCGAAACATACCAATTTTCCGGTTCATACCCATATAAATACAGATCATTCTTTACCATTCATCACCCTAATTATTACCGCCTACAACGAAGCAGCACGAATACAAGATAAGATTCGCAATACCCTTGATATAGATTACCCAAAAGATAAACGGGAGATCCTCATCGCCTCAGATGGATCCACAGATGATACAAATCAGTATGTGAGGGAGTTTGAGTCACAGGGTGTACGACTAGTAGAGGTACAGGAAAGAAAAGGAAAAGAAAACGCCCAACTTGCGGCTATACATGAAGCTAAAGGTGAAATACTGGTCTTCTCTGATGTGGCAACACAAATACCTGTCGAAGCAGTAAAAATTATGGCAAGTACATTTTCAAACTCCACGATTGGTGCCATTTCTAGTGAGGATCGGTTTATTACCGAAGATGGCCACATTGCCGGTGAAAGTGCCTATGTGAAATACGAAATGTGGTTACGGCGACTAGAGGCCAGTGTTAAAAGCCTAGTGGGTCTAAGTGGCTCATTTTTTGCCTGCCGCAAATCGATTTGTGACCACTGGGATATAAGTGTACCCAGTGATTTTAATACTGCCCTCAATTGTATTAGCCACAACTATGTGGCCATTTCACATCCTGGTGTGCTGGGCTACTACCCGAACCTTAAAGATGAAAGCAAAGAGTATCAACGAAAATTAAGAACTGTAATTCGCGGTATGGCGGCTATTGCACATAAGCCTATGGTATTAAACCCATTTCGTTTTGGTTTTTTCTCTATAGAGGTCTTCAGTCACAAGATCATGCGTTGGCTAGTACCCTGGTTTATGTTAACACTACTCCTTGCCAGTTTAACTGTTTGGCAACAGCACTTTCTCTATGCATTATTGCTGGTGGGTGAATTGGCCTTTTATACGCTAGCAGTAATTGGCTGGTTAATTAAATCAGCCCGTTCCAATAATCTAATCAAGATCCCATTTTTCTTCATGCAGGTAAATATCGCAATTGCACATGCCGGTCTCCAGTTCATAAGCGGAAAACGGGTTACCAAATGGGAGCCATCGAAGCGTTGAAAAAATACTTTTCAATCAATTACTAATAAGTACGTTGATTATGCGTAAGCGTCAATTTAACCTCATCCTATCCCGTTTCATTATCTTAAAGTAGCGTACATACGTTAGTTCTTAAGCTGTACAAAAAACAGGCGTCAATCCAAGCTTATCGCGACCTGACAACCTATCACGTTCAGGGTGAGCGCGTTTTGCATTCGTTGACAAGTATTCTAATGCACGCAGAACCGCTGCCTTAAGCTTCCGTTGACAGTGCAGTAGGGAAAAAAAGATT
>JAFLJQ010000168.1 GCA_022712915.1 Gammaproteobacteria bacterium
GGATGCTGTAGAGAAATATATTCGTTTTTATAATTACAAGCGATTGCATTCTACCCTTGGATATTTAACACCTAACCAGAAAAAAATGGAATTGAAAAATGCGGCTTAAATTCTTTCCAATAAAACTTGACCACTACAAACATTCTGGAATGAACACTGGGGTCACTCAGGGGTTCACAAAGGGATTGATATATTCGCTAAATCAGGTCGCTCTGTTGTGTCATCTACCTATGGCATTGTTGTTTACAAAGGGAAACGACCATTAGGTGGTAACAGTATTGTGATCCTGGGCCCCAAGTGGCGTATTCACTATTATGCTCATTTAAGAGAAATAAAAACTGGTTTTCTAAATTTTGTTAGTCAAAATAAAGTCATTGGAACGGTTGGTAAGACGGGCAATGCAAAAAATAAGCCCTCACACCTGCATTATTCAGTTATGTCACTTACCCCTCATCCTTGGGATTGGGATAACAGTAAACAGGGCTGGAAAAAACTTTTTTTATTAATCCAACGACTATGTTGCTACCCAAACACAGAATTAAGATCGCTAAAAGAACACACAAAAAAACATACAATAACAAAATGGTAAAAAATATATATTAACCTTGTGAAACTCTATTCTTGGTTCCCTGCTACCTCTAATGTTTCTTTACATGACATAGGTCAATTTTATATTTTACATTTATTTAAAGTTTAAATACCTTATCCCGATAAAAAGTAAATTAGGACATACTACAACTTGTAGTACTTTAGAGGGAATACCATTGAAAAAGATAAGCCACAAAATTAGCATCGTACTTAGCCTTCCATTAATAGGCGCAATCTATTTCTCAGCACTGGAGATTAAGTCAAATTGGAAGGATGTTTCAGAAATGGCCAGGATTATCCAACTGGCAGATCTGGCAGGGAAACTCAGTGCACTAGTACACGAAAGTCAGAAAGAACGCGGTATGACGGCTGGTTTTATTGGTTCACAAGGCAATAAATTTTCCAATATTAAACAACAGTATCAGCTTACTGACAACAAAATCACTGAACTCAATGTATTCCTTAAATCATTCAATAATAATACATACGATAAGGGTTTCAACATATCGCTAGATGCGATTATGCAGTCATTGGGACAGCTCGAACAAAAACGTCAGGCAGTCCAAAATTCATTAATTTCAGCAAAAGGTGCCGTGAGTTATTACACTCAAAACAATGCCCTACTACTCAACTTTATCGGCCAGATTATTAAAAATACCAGCAATGCAAATATTGCGATTCAAGCCGATGCCTACCTGAGTTATTTAATGTCAAAAGAGTATACAGGTATTGAACGTGCTGTTTTAACGAATGTATTTGCCATCAATAAATTTCCTCCTGGTTCCAGGAATAAATATATAAGCTTGCTGGCAAAGCAAGAAGCATTTATAGATTCATTCCTGATACTAACTAAAAATGAGAATCGCATTTTTTACCAAAAAACATTACAGAGCGATGTAATGGATGAAGTTAAACGCATGGAAAATATTGCGTTAATACAGGATAGAAATTTTAATATTGAATCTGGATATTGGTTTAAAACTATAACCAATAAAATAAACAAACTGAAAATGGTTGAAGACAGACTATCCGATGATCTTCTTAATGATGCTGAAAACTTAATGGCCACTGCCAAGCGTAGTCTCTTTTCCGCACTCAGCATTGTCATTGCCGCAATTATTTCAACGCTTATTGTTTCTATCTATTTCATGAGGCAAATTGACAAGTCAGCAAAAATATTAAGTTATACGATTAGTCAAATTGAAGAAACTAATGACTTGACCAAGCGCGTTAACATATTATCAAAAGATGAATTCAAAATTGTTAGTGACACGACCAACCGGATGCTTGAAAAATTCCATCGATTGACAAAAAAAGTTTCCGATTCCATCGGAATGATGTCTTCTGGTGCAGAAGAAATGTCTCAAGTAGCCAAACAAAGCATGGAAAGTGTCGAACGAGCTAATATTAACACAGATTCAATTGCTGCTGCTATACATGAAATGACTCAGACAGTACAAATGGTAGCCAGCAATGCTGCAAATGCTGCCGATGCTGCTAATACTGCCGAGAATGAAACGTTGGCAGGAAAATCCGTGGTTGATCAAACAACACAAACGATTCTTAAACTTTCGACAGAAGTAGATAATGCCTCTCAGGTTGTTCAGGGCCTAGAGCAAAGTACGTCAAAAATTGGTACTGTACTATATGTAATTAAAGATATTGCCGAACAAACTAATCTGTTGGCCCTAAATGCCGCAATTGAGGCAGCTCGTGCCGGTGAACAAGGTCGTGGTTTTGCTGTTGTTGCAGACGAGGTACGTACCCTGGCCAGTCGTACACAAGAATCAACATCAGAAATTGAAAATATGATTACCCATCTTCAGGAGAATGCCAGAAGTGCCGTTGACGCGATGCAAAAAAGTTGTCTGCAAGCACAAAGTGGTGTTGAGCAATCTAATAATGCAAATGAATCATTAAACAAGATAACCAAAGCTATATCAGACATTAATCAGATGAACATGCAAATTGCCAGTGCCGCAGAAGAGCAATCTGCTACGGCAGATGAAATAAATAAGCGCATATCTGAGATATGCGATATTGCCGTTGAAACAGGCGAAGGAGCTAAAAAGACCACGGCCTCTAGCATGGGACTCTCGCACTTGGCTACAGATCTACAAAATCTAGTTAATGAGTTTAAAATAGTATAAAGGAGAATCCCCATCCAGTTGTTCTCGAAGCAGATTCTTTCAGCGAGTCAACGCCATACATATACCCGCTCCAAGAAACATTTCAATTATGACCATAGCAATGATAACCAAGCCAACATTCTCAACTTGAAGGGTTAGATTAAAATTCAACGTCTCCGAAAGGTTGTCCCCCCACAACTTGGGCAGCGAAGACTCTTCAATTCTTCAATGGTATTCACCTGCTGGTCGAGGCCAAGATGAATGGTCGTTTTGCAGGTTATGCATCGATAACGTCTCTTGCGTGGACGTACCTCACCCGTGTAGAGAAGACCTTCGTAACGGTCACGCACAGTCAAATTCATGCTATTACTGGTGGTTTTTAGATCAATCAGCTGGCCGAGGGATCCCAAAATAGATGCTCCCTGATAAGTATTGAAGGATGGACGTACACGAGTAATGGCTAGTCCCATCTCCGTTAATCCTGCCTGAAGGTTCAGCATGTCGTTGGGAGACAGATTTGCGTAAGACAGAAAACCTGAAAGCCCCGTATCCTTATGTAAAGATTCAATTGCGCGAGTAAGAAATAGTGACATGCCTTCGAGTGTATAAGGTGGATCTGTCTGAAACACGTCAAAATTCTCTACGAGATATTTGGGGAGGGGGTCTCGCAGGTCGTGGTGGACTAATTCAATCTCTAATTCATATTTGGTGGCAGAGCGGGCTAGATGGTCAAGACGCATTTCATCAATATCAATTACAGCTAGACGACGTGGTTTGATCCCCAACGTACGGCCTAACAACGCAAGGGACAGTGAAATTGAATCATCATCACCGATGCAGATGATGGAATTACCCTCAACAGCTCCGGCCTCATGCATAGCAAGTGCACGAAATAGAGCAGTTTCTGGCGTACAGGGCGCTTGATCAATGGTTACGTCCACCCTTGGTCCATCAGCAGCGTGCTCATTTAGACTGTCGAGAATAGGTTGCAAAGACGGAGCAATCACCATGCCGCGACCTACACAATGAGGGCAATTTGGATCATAAGACGAAGTTAGCCCTAAAACATCCTCAGCAAAGCTCCGCCCTGACGGAGTCAGTTCGACACCTTGTCCTCGCTTGAAGAGGTTAACGGCTTCGAGTTCCCGTCGGACAGCACTAACAACGGGCAGCGGCATACGGACAATGCGAGCCAGATCCTTCAAGGGAAGAGGACCAGATCTGAAAACAGATCGAACAATTAATGCAACACCAGCCCGACCTTCACGCAGGTCCGTTGCTTTGGCAATTTTTGATAGAAGATCGACTTTAGTTCCTGAAGATGAATGATTGTATTTGACCATATATAGAATTATACCGAATAATTTAAAATCAGGCTGCTTAAACTTGCAAAATCTCATTACAAACCACCAATATGTGAGCCCGCCCTGCCGAACTGAGTTTATTACTCGGCACCGGGCACAGAGCCTGTGGCCGTTGGTCAGATTTTACTTCGCTTCATTTATCTGCTTTACCTGTTTTTGCCGCTCTGGAATTGAGGTTAATTGTCCTCGTTTTCTTCCCAGAGCGCATTGAGTTTTTTCGCAGCACCAATAAGGCAGCTGTTACTGCCGAGGCCTTTATCTGCTCGGGATACAGCCCCTTTGAGCGACAATATTTACTCAGTGTCGATTCATTCATCGAAGCCATCTCAACCACAACCGAAAATTTAGTCTCAGCTGACCAGTCCTCACTAGTCTTTCTCTTTCCGGGCACAGAAGTTCCCTATTGCTTGGCTTGAGTTCACTAATTATACATGGTGGCCTTGCTTATCCATTTTTTTTTGCGAGCTCGGATACCGTTAAATTATAAGGCGGTAGCATTTTCTTCAAGACCACTGCTTGTCTATCCACTGTGTAATATACCATTGATCAGTTTTTCCACTCCCGATCTTCAGTAATTTACCCATCATTTGGGGAGGCGACAACTATCCTGGCACAGGAGATACCTGGAGAATATGATGGAGTTGGGCGTCAGAGTCGACCGCAGGCGAGTAATGATAATACGTTTAATAAAAGTCAATACAAAATACAAAAGTATCAGCCCGATTATCCGGGGGGGGTTAATAGCATCCCACTCGACAATGGTGCAAGGAATATTTTCAGTGGTATAACGTTAAACACCACCACAGTGGCTTATCTGGCTTTACACCTGAACAGTATTTACGGAGCATAGTTATGAAGTGGCAACGCAAAATAGAAAACGTTAGGTGTGCGTTTCAAACAAAATTCGGAGCATTTTGTGCGAGGTCGCCCCAGTGTTAAGTTGCCACCTAAGTTCACCGCGATAAACCCTATTGCTATAGAAAACATGGCCAATGGTTCCATGAGTGGCCACATGAACTTTCCGACATTGACCGCCGTTGGTTATGTGAGAGGCAAATAGAGGTTAATTAAAAATGACTGTCCATATGGTCTTAACACGTTCCGAATCTGAGGGCCAGAGCACCTCTCTGTGCACGGGTCATCTTTAATGATTTCAGGTACAAATTAAAAAATAAATGGCTCTTCAGGAAAATCTGTGGGTAAATAATTGATAATTTAATAAGAATTGATTCACATTGAGCTTCGAACCATGATGGTAGTTACCAGATCACTATCAAAAAAAGAAGCCCAATGCGAATAAGAACATTACTTAACGATTGCCAGAAATTCAAGTCTTTTGTCTATAAAAGAGAA
>JAFLJQ010000121.1 GCA_022712915.1 Gammaproteobacteria bacterium
TCTGGACTTTCTCCTTCTTCTACTTGCTGGATCGCTTTTATCCGAATATCGGCAAGTGCTTTTCGACTCAGTTTTCTTCCATCATTAGTCATGACCAAGATTATACATTATGTCGCATAATTAGTGTACTTGTTAGTACCTCTTTACACATGCCACGGCTTAATAACCCCGCCGACTCTCCGCATCCTCGCCACTTCGGATGTTTCACCTGGACTTCGAGTACGTTACAGCGCTTGTCAGTCGAAATAAATTTTGTTTTCGGGGCGATACCAGCACGTCAGGATCGCGACAATCCCTATGGCCTGTGTCATTCTCTGTGTACGCTTCATCTGGGTTGTTCGCTAGGGGTTAAAACAGTTGTCTTAACTGAAAAGTCTGAAACAATTCGCTAACTCCGCAACAGATGCAACACTCGATACTAGTGGTTGGCTAGACTTTACTAGACAAGGACTTTCACCTTGCAAGGTACACCAAGCTTCGCTTGGCGCACTAACGTTTGAGTTAAATGGCGGCGCGTCTTATTGCGCCGTCAATTTTAAACGACTTGTTAGCTTTCAATATAGTCACCAAATATTTCTCTCATCTTCTCTTTCCAAGTTTCTGGAACATCGTCCCAACCATCACCCCATGTAATTGTTTCTTTATATGCCCGTAATGGCTTTTCTGATGAAGGAGCTTCATAGCCTATCTCATCTTCTACGTTCTCACACATTAGAATGACTTTGCCTTTTCCTTGAGTTGCATCAGTTATTGGTTTATTGAACTTCTCTGCTCCTTCAGTTCCTTTATCCCGATCATGTACAACAATTGGCTCTATTCCCATAGAAACCAAATACTTAACTAAACCAATTATTGACGCCTTACCTCTTGCTTTCACAATTTCAAAGTTAGAAACAATATTTAGGTATTGCTCCTTTGGAAGCTTTTTAAGGGTTTCCATTAGGAGTATTTCTTCAGTATCACCCTCAATAATCACGACATTGTTTGTAAAGAACACGCGAGCTATATGCTCATCTATCCTTAATAGCATTTTTACATACTGCTTATCATCATCTTCTAGGAGCTTATACGCTTTTGAAACTGAGAATGGCGTATTTACAATACCGTCATCAGTAATATGTAGATTATTTAATATTTGTTTTGGTTTTCGTGACAAATCAATAATAAATGGTGAGTGTGTAGTAGCAATTATTTGGGATTCATTTCCACTTAAATCATAAATTGCATCACGCATTTGGTTGGCTGCGCTAGGGTGCAGGTATATCTCGGGCTCTTCAAAACAAACGATCAGTGACCTTATGTGATCATCTTCTTTATTAGACAACCATCTTTGTCTAAATCTCAGCATACCAAATGCTGCTGCTCGAACCATGCCCGAACCTTGGTGATTAACAGGCGTTCGTACATTACTAGACATTTCTATTTTAAATGATGGTTTTAGTGCTTTATTTGGGTCACTCAAATCAGTAGTGGCGTGTAATTGAGTGTCAGGAAAAACACTAGCCAAAATACCGTTTAATTCAGAGATCATTTTCCCGAACTCTGAGTTTTCATCTTCGGGATCTAGTTCTTTTGAAAGTTCATTTAGATATGATTGTGCTTTTTGATAGTTGTCAGAGGTTTCTCTAACATCTTCAAACAGTTCATTTAATGTTTTACCTAAGACACCAGAAGAGTTTCCTTCAATTTCATTTATCGACGTATCGGCGGGTATTAATAAGAATCTAGGAAGCATTTTAAGTACATTTCCAGGAATGCCCCCCGGGTTTTGAAACCATACTTCTTCTTCCTTGATGTCCCATATTTCATCAATCTGTTCTAGTTTTTCTAATGCACCTTTGCTTTTACCTATGTTTTTATCAATTTCAGGAAAAAGTTCTGATATTAACTCTGCATCGATACCTTTATCTATATAGTCTTGACCAGTTTTGCAGTCGGCAAAATCATCTATTATCTCTCTTTCCTTAGATTTGAACTCAATTATGACATCTTTTCCCAGTTCAAATGTTTTGCGATATGTAACAGATAGACCTGTGTCATTTTCATCTTCTGCATCATAAGAGAATATTCTACCTTTAAACCCTCTCCAGCTTGACGCTTCTTCTGGGAGGTTTCTAAATTCTGCCTCTAAAACGATTGTGTTAACCGCTGGTTTTGTTTCTCCAGTTTCCTCATCAATTACTGAATAGTACTCCTGGCTTGGAATGGTTTTCTTGCCTGAAAGTAAATATTCGATAGCTTTTAATACGGTACTCTTTCCTGAGTTATTTGCGCCAATAAGAAATGTCGCATCACCAAAATACATTTCCGTTTCTGCAACTCTTCTAAATCCCTCAATTGCTAATGAAAATATTTTCATAGTGTTCCTTAAAGCTAACAGTGTATATTAGACGGAATCGGCCTATTTCCGAATGTATTATACGTAGAATGCGCCTATTTATCTTTTCAATCAAGAGGTTGGGATGTTTTGGTTTGATAGCATCTAATGTAAAAGGCAGAATGATCTTATATCACGTATTTTTTGTAGCGATTAACTGTCAAAGGCGAGGAAAACAAAACACCCACACTAACTCTTAACCATGAGAAAAAATTATGTAATATTGGAGTTCGCATACTCTCCCCAACCCACAGAGCTAAACCGACCGCGTTTTTTTATGTCTTCGCTTGGTTTTTTTCTTATGTGCTTTGCTTGAAGTACGCGACTTTTCATAGATTTGTTTCAGATCTTGTTTGAGATCCTGCACTCTATATTTTATCCAATGACTAAAGCGACTAGCGCCCATTGCTGTGCTGGTGTCTAAATAATCTTCTTCTGTTGCTAGGCAGGCAAACGCATCACACAAGAAGGAGCAATTGTCATGAAACTCAGCAAAATCATCATAAAAATTCAACAAGTCATCTTCAAGGGGGCTTTTCGTTAATTTTGTCGATTCATTGGGCATAGCTCCATCTCCTAAGAATGGTTATGGCCATAAATATCCTGAGATCAGATATTTGGCAAAATATACATAGGTCTGAACCCGCAATATATGGCATGTTAAAGGCACAACACCACGCAATATATTGCGGCTTGGATGTTTTTTAGGTTTTGTTTGATAAAAAAATAGCCCGCTATCGACACGGCAACATGACCCAAAATATAACTACCTCACCACATGATGATCTGTATCGCTTTATTTCTTAGATAAAGGTTCAAAAAAAATCTCCAACCCGCAATATATTGCGTGGTGTTGTGGTTCTGATATGCCCTATATTTCAACTTAGATATTTTTTGTATCCCCCTTTTTTTACAACCAAAACAAATACAGGCAAAACTTAAAATGGATTTAATGGATATAAACGAGGTTAGCCCTCAGGTGCTACGCCGCTATGTGGCGGCGGGTGACAAGATCAAGGCTGAGGTGAGTACGATTTTCAATCTTACTCGTCAGCTTGATCTCTCTGGCACAGACAAAACGGGGCTTGATCCCCTCATTCTCAAACACATAAATCAGGTACTCAGCACCAAGCTCTTCAATATCTGGGCGATTTTGGACGATTTTATTTATCTCATACAAACTCAGCAGGACAAAGCCAAGGCTATACCGCCGGTGGCCGATCCAGTGCAGAAGGATCACCGCCTCAACCCATTGCTTGAGGAGGGTTGCGATGGGGTGATTCCGCGTGTGATTTGTATCATGGAGTATTTATCCGGCATGGCGTTACAAGAAGGTTTGAGCATGAATGAAAACATGCATTATGGACGATGGCAAATTGACGAAACCATGATCAATGCCTTGAAGCATGTCGAGGACGTGACCAGCAAAAAGCAACACGATGCTGAATAGCCGGTGTCAGTGTATCTGCTCAAGTCGAGGCGACGATACCGGCCATCAACTTTCCCCTACCCTGGCCCTTTCCCTGGGTAAGAGGGAACGTATAATAAAGTTAAGGGCACTTCTATAAATGCACTTTTTCCGCGATAGCGGCGTCAGCGCCGTGCTCGAATCCTCATGTATGCCATATACACGCCGGTTCTGCGCGCGGTGCTTCCTTGCTCTCACGAAAAAATCACTATTTAATAAACGCGCCCTTCAGCCCCAAAACAACAAAACCCGGCATAAGCCGGGTTCTGTTTAAAACATAAAATAAAAAAATCTACGACCGATAATTCGGTGCTTCTTTGGTGATGGCCACATCATGCACGTGGGATTCACGCATTCCCGCACCGGTGATGCGAACAAACTCTGGCTTGGTGCGCATTTCTTCGATGGTGCGGCAACCGGTATAACCCATGCTGGAGCGAATGCCGCCGATGAGTTGGTGTACAACCGGCCCGAGGGGGCCTTTATAAGGTACACGACCTTCGATACCTTCGGGCACCAGTTTGTCGGCCTCGCCTCCTTCCTGAAAATAACGATCAGACGAACCGTGGCGGGCAGTCATGGCGCCCATGGAACCCATACCACGGTAAGATTTATAGGAACGACCTTGATAGAGTTCAACCTCACCAGGGGATTCTTCCGTACCGGCAAACATGGAACCGATCATGATGGTATGGGCACCGGCCACCAGGGCCTTGGAGACATCACCAGAATAGCGAATCCCCCCATCGGCGATCAGCGGAATGCCGGTTCCTTTGAGGGCTTCGGCCACATTGGCGACAGCCGAGATCTGCGGTACACCGACACCGGCCACGATGCGTGTGGTGCAGATGGAACCCGGGCCAATACCGACCTTTACGGCATCAGCACCGGCCTTGACCAGGGCCTCGGCCGCTGCGGCAGTGGCAATATTACCGCCGATGACCTGTACCTGTGGAAAGTGTTTCTTCACCCAGGCCACACGATCCAGTACGCCTTGTGAATGTCCGTGGGCCGTGTCCACGACGATGACATCGATCCCGGCTTCGGCGAGCGCCGTGACACGTTCCTCTGTGCCGGCACCCACACCGACGGCGGCACCGACACGCAGGCGACCCTGATCATCTTTACTGGCATCCGGAAATTCTTTGGCTTTCTGGATATCTTTGACGGTGATCAAACCACGCAGCTCAAACTGTTTATTAACCACCAATACCTTCTCGATGCGGTATTTATGTAATGTCGCTAGAACTTCATCCTGACTGGCACCCTCTTGTACCGTCACCAAACGGTCTTTCGGGGTCATGATACTGGAGACGGGCTTGTCGATTTCGGTGACAAAACGCAGGTCGCGACTCGTCACAATCCCCACCAGTTCGGCACCATCAACAACCGGGACACCGGAAATATTGTGCGCGCGGGTCAAATCCATGACATCGCGAATCGAGGCATTCGGGCTGACTGTCAACGGATCCTTGATAACACCACTTTCAAATTTTTTCACCTGACGCACATTATCGGCCTGGCTTTGGGCATCCATGTTCTTGTGAATGATACCGATGCCTCCCTCTTGTGCCATGGCGATGGCCAGACGAGCTTCGGTGACGGTATCCATGGCCGCAGCAAGCAAGGGAATATTCAATACGATGTCCCTCGTTAAGAGGGTTTTGAGTTCCACTTCCCTGGGCAGCACATTGGAATGGGCAGGAACCAACAATACATCATCAAATGTAAGAGCTTCTTGTGCAATTCGTAGCATCTAGGGAGGATTCCAATTTAAAATGAAGCGCGCAATTGTAAAGCCTTTGCTCTGACAGAACAATGGCCACAAGTGGCCAACTAATTGGAATTTAGCCACTTTTGTATGACATTGCCAAGGCGGTTTGAAGTCGGCATACTGCTATACTTACTTGGGCAGGCAGAAACCACTCGCATAAAACTTATTAAAATGCAGATTGTACGTACTAAAGTCAACATAACAGCCTAAGATTAGACCGAAACGGTCAAAAGTATAAGCTTAAGCACTTAAATATCGATTTGGAGGAGCATATGAAAAAATTTGTACCATTCCTGATTGCAGCAGCTCTGGTTCTGTCTGCCTGTGGCGTTCAGCAAACGCATACTGATAAAGATGCAGCGGCGGCCATCACTGCGGCTGAAGCAGCCAATAAAAAGGCAAAAAAAGCAGAATTTGAATGGCGTGACACCGGCAAAATCATTAAAAAAGCCAAAGAACTCGCCAAAAATGGTGAATTTGATACTGCCGTGAAAAAGGCCAATAAAGCCAAAAAACAGGCCGATATGGCTCTGATGCAAGCTGAAGCAGCCAAAAAAGTCCGTCCTCGTATCTAACTTATTGGCCAACGACAAAACTCAAGAAGCCGGGGCAACCCGGTTTTTTTTCAGCCCTTTTTCAGCTTGTAGAATACCAACCATTAACCCCTAAAAATGACCGATCAAACCACAGGCCAGCAGATCTTTCGCAACATCTACACCGTCTCACGTCTAAACCATGAGGTGCGCTCATTGCTGGATAGCGGCTTTCCCCTGTTGTGGATCGAGGCAGAACTGTCCAATCTGGCGCGCCCAGCCTCCGGCCATTTGTATTTTTCACTCAAGGATGAAAAGGCCCAGGTGCGTTGCTCCATGTTCCGCAACCGTAATCTCAATCTTGGTTTTAGCCCAAAAAATGGCCAACAAGTACTGGTGCGGGCCAAAATTGGACTGTATGAACCTCGTGGTGAATTCCAGTTGGTTATCGAACATATGGAAGAGGCCGGTGATGGTGCCTTACGACGGGCCTTTGATGAACTTAAACTGCGACTCGATAGCGAAGGCCTGTTTGACAGCGCACGCAAAAAAACCATACCCGCCCTGCCCCGTTGTGTGGGCGTGAT
Source organism: Gammaproteobacteria bacterium (assembly GCA_022712915.1). Taxonomy (GTDB): domain Bacteria; phylum Pseudomonadota; class Gammaproteobacteria; order UBA6429; family Thiohalophilaceae; genus JAHEDB01. Next base: position 6,740 of record JAFLJQ010000121.1, read on the forward strand.
CACCTCCCCCAGTGGCGCGGCCATTCACGACATTATGACCACCCTGCAACGCCGTTTCCCGGCCTTGCCAATCATCATTTACCCCGTTGCCGTACAAGGCAAAGATTCTGCCCAGCAGATCGCCAAAATGATTGCCACCGCTGACCGACGTCAGGATTGCGATATTTTAATCGTCGCGCGTGGTGGTGGTTCACTGGAAGATCTGTGGTCCTTTAATGAAGAAGTCGTGGCAAGGGCCATCGTTCACTGCTCCATACCGATAGTCACAGGCATTGGGCATGAGATTGATTTTACTATTGCTGACTTTGTGGCCGACCAGCGTGCTGCTACCCCCACCGGGGCCGCTGAGCTCATCAGTCCCAATCAGCAAGAGTGGCTGGGTCGCCTGCATCAGTTGCAGCAACGCCTATCCTGGTTGACTCGAAGCCAACTTCATCAGCGTCAACAGCAATTACAGCACCTGCAAAAACGTCTGCAACATCCGGGACGCCGTCTGCGGGACATGGCGCAACGTCTGGATGAACTGGAACTGCGTCTACAACGCGCCCAACAAAATTTTCTGCATCAATCCAGGGCGCGTATCGAACATGTCCATGAGCGCTTGCTAAGACATAGCCCGGCTCACCGACTCACGGCATTCAAAAATAGAAATGAAAACCTGGCGACACGGCTTAAAATAGCGATGCAGCATCAACTGGTCTTGCGTCAGAAACAACTACAGCAACAGGCCCATGCCCTGGACACGGTCAGCCCCCTCGCTACACTGGGTCGTGGTTATGCCATTGTCACGAATGAGAAAAAACAAATTATCCGTCAAGCCAAACAAGTAAAGACCGGTGACCATATCAAGGCACAAGTTGGTGAAGGTCAGCTATACTGTCAGGTAACCCGAATTGAAGAGAGTCATGAATAAATTGTTATATCGTAAACTTATTTGCAGTTTTTTAATTTTATTTTCATCCGCTGTTTTTGCCCAGGATCTGCCACGTCATAATCCAGTGCCAGGTGGGGTTGCCATTGTTGATCTCAAAAATAACGATAATATGGCCCCCAAAGTCTACTTTCTGAAGCGCAGGGTCATGGTCGTAAAAGGCAAAAATGACCACTGGCAAGCCGTGGTTGGCATCCCTTTGAGCCTCACAGCGGGAAAACACAAGATCAGTATCAAGGCCGCTGATAAAAAGATGCTTGGCTTCAAGGTCACCAGCAAAGAATATGAACTGCGCAATATTACGATTAGCAATAAACGCAAGGTCTCACCAACCAAGGCCGACCTCGATCGTCATTCAAAAGAAAAACCCCTCATGGTCGCGGCCCTGAAGACCTGGACGGAACAACAACAAGTCCCGGCCTCATTTATCCTGCCGGTCAAGGGAAGGCTCAGCAGTGAATTTGGTCTGCGACGTACCTATAACAAACAAAAACGTATCCGTCGTCATACCGGGCTGGACATTGCCGCCCCCAACGGCACACCGATTGTGGCACCGGCAAAAGGCAGGGTGATCCTCACCGGGGAGTATTTTTTTACCGGCGGTACGGTTGTAATCGATCACGGCCAGGGCTTGATCACCCTGTATTGCCATCTTAGCAAAACGGATGTTAAGGCCGGAGATGAATTATTACAGGGAGAACATATCGGTGAGGTGGGTAGCACCGGTCGGGTCAGTGGCCCGCACCTGCACTGGGTGGTATCACTCAACAACACCAAAGTGGAACCGAAATTATTTTTACCTGAATAGTTAATTATTCAGACTGAATTTTGTTTGCGCCTGTGCCAGATAATGTAATAAATTACAGCATTAAGAATAATAACAATCGCGGCGAACAGGTATTGCATCTCACGTGTTAAACCGACTGGATAGATAAGGGGTATCAGGTACTCACCAATAAAGTCCCCCTCATACACATCCCCACCAGCCAGATGGCGATAGTGGTTTTCCCACTCTGTCAACGGACAAAACCAGCCATTAAATTCCACCAGGAATCCCCACAAGACGGCAGGCAGGTGCAGCCAGATCCATTTTGGTCGGTGCAATATCAGCAAGCCGCCAAACAATACAAACAGAATAAAAAGAAAATGAATAATAATAATCAGATTGGAAAACCAGAGGTAGGTGATTTCCATAGCGGATTATTTTTTGGATTTGATATGTTTCATCAGACGTTTGCGCTTTTGTTGCTGGCGCGTGGTGAGCTTATTCTTGCGGCCTTCAAAAGGGTTCGTACCACTTTTGAATTCAATTCGCAGGGGTGTGCCTTTGAGTTTCAGCTGTTTGCTAAAGGCATTCATCAAATAACGCTTGTAGGCCGCAGGTACCGATTCAACCTGATTACCATGTATCACGATGATCGGCGGATTCTGTCCGCCCTGATGGGCGTAGCGTAATTTGATACGCCGTCCTTTAGAAATAGGCGGCGTATTGGCACTCACAAAGTCTTCTAATAAACGTGTCAGACGGGGTGTCGGGAACTTGGACATAGCCGATGTATAGGCCACATTGATAGAACCAAACAAGTCGCCCACACCACTGCCATGCAGGGCTGAAATAAAATGGATCTTGGCAAAGGTGACAAAGGGGAGTTTGACTTCCAGCTCACGTTTGACCTTATCGCGTTGATCACTTTCCAGGCCGTCCCACTTATTGACGGCAATCACTAGGGCACGGCCTACATCTAATACAAAACCAAGTAATGAGGCATCCTGATCGGTAATGCCCTCGCTGGCATCCAGCATCAAGATCACCACATGAGCATCTTCGATGGCTTGCAGGGTTTTAATGACACTAAATTTTTCGATGGCCTCATGGACATTGCGCCGACGCCGTACACCCGCCGTATCGATCAACACGTAGTTCTGTTCGTCACGTTCAAAAGGCAAATAGATACTGTCTCGGGTGGTGCCGGGTAAATCATACGTGACCACCCTTTCCTCACCCAGGACACGATTGACCAAAGTGGATTTACCAACATTGGGGCGTCCCACCACGGCGATACGAATACCCTTGTATTGGTCTATGTCCTGCTCATGTTCATCGCTTTCGGGCAGGTCTTCCAGAACATGATTGATCAGGGCGGTCACCCCCCGGCCTTGCACCGCCGAGATCCCGAAGGGTTCACCTAAACCCAGCCCATGAAAATCAACCATGGCCACATCGGCATTTTGACCATCGATCTTGTTTACCACGATATAAATGGTCTTGCCTGTACTGCGCAAACGATGGGCAATCTCTTCATCCACGCCGGTCAAGCCCGCTCTGACATCGGCCATGAACAAGACGATGTCGGCCTGTTCCACGGCCAGCCATGACTGTGCAGCCATCAAGGCATCCACACCGTCATCATCGCCACTGAGTCCACCGGTATCGATGGCAATATAGGATTTTTCGCCCAGTTTACCTTCACCAAACTTACGGTCACGCGTCAACCCCGGTTGATCGGCAACCAGTGCATCACGTGACTTGGTAAGGCGGTTAAATAAGGTGGATTTGCCTACATTTGGTCGGCCCACCAGGGCAATAACGGGTTTCATGAGGCCTGCTTTAATAAGAACTAACTAAATTATTAGGGGTCAACGGCAGTATTGCAAAACTGGGGGAATTTAATCCGCCGCAGTAATACGATAAGCTGATAACAATCCCTCTCGGGTAATGGCCACGGCGATATCACCGCGCACTACAGGTGTTGCAAGAATATTGCGAGCCTTACTGAACAGGCGATCATCCTCTATGTATTCTTCTTCAGCATCAATTTCATCGAAAATACTGTAACCAAGCTGGGTACGGCCCATCAACTGGCCCTCATTCCGAGTCATCCAGTGCAAATAACCATTAAAATCGCCAACGACCAGATAGCGTCCCTGAAATGCCGGTTTGGATAGACCTCGCCGTAACAGATTATCCTGCTTCCAGATGGTCGCGCCATTAAATCTGTCCAGTGCCCACAGCAGGCCATCGGCATCACTGATATATATCTTATTAGAATCGACCACCATCCCGGCATAGGATGAAATATCCCTGACCCAGAGAGTACGACCCGAGTCGATTTTTACGGCAGCCAGTCGTCCCTGATAGGCCACGGTATACACCACGTCATCCAGCACCACCGAGCGTGCATCAATATCGATCAGACGTTCAATTTCATTCCGACCACGCGGCACGGCAATGGTGGTTTCCCACAGTACATTACCATTATCCAGCGCCAGCGCAGTCAGTTTACCGTTATCGGCACCACTGATGACAATGCCATTAGCCACAACCGGTGTGCTGGTACCCCGCAGGCTTAATACCGGCATACTACGATCATGAGCCCAGGCCTTATCACCCGTGCTCGCCTTCAAGGCATGGATACGACCATCCACCGAGCGAACAATAACCTTACCGTCATAACTCACTGGTGGAGATAATATTTCACTGGTGAGTTGTTGTTTCCAGACCTGCTCACCGGTTAGTTTGTTAAGCGCAAAGACTTCTCCGCGACTGGTCCCGAAATAAAGATGCTCTTTATCGAGTACCAGGGCACTTGCCGCGCTAGTATGAAAACGGTGCTGCCAGAGAAGCTTGCCATCAGCCAAATTCCAGGCCAACACCAAACCTTCGTGATCAAGAGAGTAGCCAGTCTGATCTTCGATCAACGGTGTAAATTTTAAAAATTTGTCACTCGCACCATAACCCACTTTACGTTGCCAAAGACGTTTGATGTCCAACTGGTTTTCAAGTTCAACCAGGCCAACCGGAGGCAAGACCGGTGATGAGGAACTACACGCCAGCAAACCACCGATTAAAAATAACAGGAAAAAAAAACGAATCACTTTTTAATGACTTCTGATGATAAAGGCACAACAGGCTGAATATCGATTGTAAGGTCATCCAGTTTCATTTGGATGAAATCACGACGAGAGGGATCTTTTGCATCAACCACGGCAGTTCGATAAGCCGCACGAGCCAGACTGACATTATTCTGAGCCGCCAGAATATCACCACGTAGCTCATCATAGAGTGAAGCGAAGGCACCCGGTGTCTGATCGGTAATTAACTTCAATGCTTCCGTATAGTCTTTGGCATCTACAAACAAACGTGCCAGACGAATGCGGGCAATGTGCTGCAAGCTTTCATCGCCAGTCTTATCTATCGCCCACTCCAGATGGTCACGGGCTGTAGCGGAATCACCTGTGGCAAGACTGGCCTTGGCCATCGCCATGGCAGCCAATACCGCATAAGAGGTGCCACTGTGCTGATCCTGCAGGGTCTTAGCTTGCTGCATCACATCAACATATTGCTGCGCCTCCAAAGAAGACACCACTTTGTCGTAAATCAGCGAAGCCTCTTCAGCATGGGTCTGCTGAAAATTAAACCAGTAGCGCACCCCGACAATACCTGAAAGCCCGATAACAAGACCCAGCACAATAGCCAGACCATTTTCTTTGAGCCATTCTTTCATATGCTCAATTGTTTCTTCTTCCGTTCTCTGCATTTCCATTTTCTCTCTTCTGCTACCGTTTCGACTTAGGCAATAAAGCCCCGAAGTATACTATCGATTCCCTGCTGTGGGACAGTCCGTTGAGGCTGATCCTCACGTAAATCCTTAATTACGATGGTCTGCTGCTGGACTTCATCCTCACCCAGAATCAGCACCAGTCGCGCACCGCTTTTGTCTGCTCGTTTCATCTGGCTTTTGAAACTACCCGCACCACAATTGACCAACAGACGTAAATCCTTAATTCGATCACGCAAACTCTCGGCCAGGGCCAAACCCTGACGCTCAGCGGCCTCACCGGCAATCAATAAATAAGCATGAGGAGCAACATCCGGGCTTTCCGTCAATGCCTCCAGCAGGGCAACCATGCGTTCGATTCCCACCGCAAAACCGGCTGCGGGTGAGGGCTTGCTGCCCAGTTGTTCAATCAGGGCATCAAATCGACCACCGGCACACACTGTGCCCTGTGCACCAAGCTGATCCGTCACCCATTCAAATACAGTTTTTGAATAATAATCCAGTCCACGCACCAATCGATGATTGACGTGATAATCAATGCCCACAGACGTCAGAAACTCGCACACACCCTTAAAATGGGCAAGCGATTCTTCACCCAAAAAATCAAATAACCGGGGTGCCTGTTCCACCAGTTCCTGCATGGCCGGGTTCTTGGTATCCAGGACCCGCAAGGGATTGGTATGCAGACGACGCTGACTATCTTCATCAAGCTGGTCTTGATGCTGCTCAAGGTAAACCACCAACTGCTGACGATGGGCTTGACGTTCCTCACTCACTCCCAGAGTATTAATTTCCAGTTTGACCTGTTCTCTCAGCCCCAGTTCCGTCAACAAACGGGCTGATAACATGATTAATTCAGCATCAATATCGGGGCCAGCAAAGCCAAAGGCTTCAACACCCAGTTGATGGAACTGACGGTAGCGCCCTTTTTGAGGACGTTCGTGACGAAACATCGGGCCGACATACCACAAACGTTGGGTCTGATTGTATAGTAAGCCGTTTTCGATGCAGGCACGCACACAACCCGCTGTACCTTCCGGCCGCAGGGTCAGGCTATCGCCATTACGGTCATCAAAGGTATACATTTCCTTTTCGACAATATCGGTCACTTCACCAATAGAGCGTTTGAATAACTCGGTTTTTTCCACAATCGGCAAGCGTATCTCACCATAACCGTAAACCTGCATCAATTTACGAAATGTGGCTTCAATAAACTGCCAACGAGGCGTAACCGCTGGCAGGATATCATTCATACCCCGGATTGCCTGGATTATCTTAGCCAATAGTCTTTTCCTGAATTAAAAATAAAGATAATAGTCATTTATTATTTTTTTTCGCGTGCTTCCATCTTAGCCAACATCTCAGCCTCTTTAGAATGCGGAAACCGGCTTTTTAGACGCAAGGAGTAATTCCCCATTCCGCTGCGACTACCTCTTGCCTTCTCCAGTAACACACCCAGCCATAGACTCTCTGGCGTCTGTCTGGAAACTTTACTGAATTGCTTGAAATAACTGTAGGCCGAAACCTTATTACGCTGATCAAACTTGAGCAGTGCCAGTGACAATAACGACTTACCCAACTTTGGATTTATCTTTAAGGCATGATGAAAATGTTTTTCAGCTTCAGCCAGGTTACCTTTAAATTTCGCACACAGCCCAAGATTTTCATAAACCAAAGCCTTGCCCGTATACAAAGGGTTTTTCAACACCTTGGCAAAATAATTTTCAGCCTCTTTATAACGCGAAACTTCACACAGGTACACCCCATAATTATTTAATAACTGGGAATCAGCCGCATTCAACGCCAGTGCCTGAAGAAAATATTCATCGGCCTTATCAAGCTCACCGAGGCGACGATACAACTCACCCATATAATGGTTGGCATGCAGGTTATCTTCATCAAACTCAAGCGCCTTGATCAACTTAATCATCGCCAGTTCATAATTCCCCTGATTCATATACCCAACACCCATTTGAGCATTCACCTCAGCGGCCTTGCTGTAATTGATATCAGGGTTACGTGGCCCAGTAGTACAGGCAGAAAGCAACAACAGGCAAACAAAAATAATAACTTGTGATAAATAACGCGGCATTACAAACGCCTCTCTAGCATGACGATCTTGCGTTGGGTTCGTTTTGTTTTATCATTCACTTTACCGGCCAATTGACCACAGGCGGCATCAATATCTTCACCACGGGTCTTGCGTGTTACCGTCACAATACCAGCCTTCATTAACACATCCCGAAAACGGTCAATGGTCTCCCTGTTTGAGCATAAATATTGGCTTTGTGGAAAGGGGTTAAACGGAATCAAATTCATTTTTGCAGGAATATCCTTTAACAATTTGGCCAGTTGCCGGGCATGTTGCGGGCTATCGTTAATACCATCAAGCATCACGTATTCAAAGGTAATACGACGACGACTTTCATCTCTTATGTATTCCCGACAGGCCTCGAGCAATGCCTTAATGGGATACTTACGATTCAAGGGCACCAATTCATTTCGCAACTCATCATTCGGTGCATGCAAAGACACCGCCAAGCTGACATCACTCACTTGCTTTAGTCGCATGATGGCAGGCACCACACCGGCAGTACTCAGGGTCACCCGTCGTTTGGACAGGCCATAGGCATTATCATCCATCATCAGGTTCATGGCACGGACCACATTCTCAAAATTGAGTAATGGTTCCCCCATTCCCATCATCACCACATTGCTGATCTTGCGACCTTCACGTGGTCGGATCTCCATAGCACGATTGGCCACCCAGAGTTGGCCAATAATTTCACCTGTACTTAAGTTACGATTAAAACCCTGTTGAGCCGTCGAACAAAAACTACATTCCAGAGCACAACCAATCTGTGAAGAAACACACAAAGTACCGCGTTCATCTTCAGGGATAAACACCATCTCAATGGAATTGCCATTGTCCAAACGCAGTAACCACTTACTGGTACCATCGGCCGAATGCTGTTCTGTGACGATCTCGGGCAGACGTACCTCGGCTCTTTCCTTAAGTTGTTCCCGCAAGGACTTACTGATATTAGTCATCGCATCGAAATCTTTGACCCCGAATTGATAGATCCACTTAAGTATTTGTATAGCACGAAAAGGCTTCTCCCCTATCTCAGCGAAGAAGCCCTCCAGTCCAGCTCGATCAAAATCGAGCAAATTGACTTTATCGTGCATCAAACAAAAATCCTGAACAACTCAACGTGTACGTGGACACACTTCGCCATCTTTAAAGAAATAAGCAATTTCTTCCGCCGCAGTTTCCGGAGCATCAGAGCCATGAACGGCATTCTCGGTAATATCTTCTGCAAAATCGGCACGAATTGTTCCTGGGGCAGCATCACTAGGATTGGTAGCGCCCATCACTTCACGATTTTTAGCAATCGCTGCCTCACCTTCCAGAACCTGTACTATAAGCGGGCCAGAGGTCATGTATTCAACCAGTTCACCAAAAAAAGGACGTTCTTTATGAACAGCATAAAAACCCTCGGCCTGTTCCTTTGAAAGGTGCATCATTTTTGCCGCAATGATCTTCAAACCGGCCTTTTCAAAACGAGAATAGATTTTACCGATAACATTTTTTGCCACCGCATCGGGTTTAATAATGGAAATAGTACGTTCAATAGCCATGCCTGTTTGCTCCAGTTTTCAGTAGATAAAATAGCATAAACCCGCGTTCTAGCGCGGGTTCATTAAAAATCGAGGCCAAATTTTATCCCCTGAGCCGCCCACAGGCAATGAACTTCTACCAGACAAATTGCAGTAAAAATCTAAAATGCTGCCAAATAAGACAAAAACAGCTAATAAAAGGACATTTTTAGCGAAAATATCCCTATATCGCGAGTCATAAAGGGGGGAAGATAAAATAATATATGATATTAAAAGAGGATTTTAAAGCTCATTTCAATGCCCATATAATAGACATCTGTGTTTTTTCAGTCCCGTTCTTCAATCCAGGCCATCTGAATCGCTTCCAGAACCTTTTCATTTGAACGCTCGGGATCATCCTCAAAACCATGCAAAGCACAGACCCAGGCATGGAGATCAGTAAAACGAATATACTGGGGATCCACATCGGCGTGAGCCTCATCCAGTTCAATCGCAATATCCTGAACATCTGTCCAAATCAACGTCATTGAGCCACCCCTTACATGGTTAGATATAATGATAAAGAGTCATCTTACAAGATCATTCAAAGTAACCACAAGTTACCCGTGATTTATAACTATTGATGAAAACTATGAAGATATAGTCATAAACTAGACGTGATCAACTGACACTCATTTCAAGCCTTTTTTCATCCTTTTCCAGTAAATTTTTAATCCTTTGCAGCAAAACCTTGGAACCAAAAGGCTTTTTTAATCGTAGCTGTTGAAGCTCTACGGTAGCAGGGTTGTCATCAACTGGCGCAACAAAACCACTGGTCATTTGTATTTTAATTTCGGGATACAATCTTTGTACTTCTATCGCAAGTTCGTATCCATTCATCCCAGGCATGATGACATCACATAGCAACAGGTCCACAGACTCTGTTTCAAGTATTTTTAATGCTTGTAAAGCCGTGCCCGCACATAAAACCTGATAACCATGGGAACTCAGTATTTCTGTCGATAAGTGACATAACGAAATTTCATCATCGACAACCAAAATAGAGGCATTGCCAGTAAGATCCTCATTCTTTTCCTTTAAATTTTGTTCTGTTCTAACAATATCTGTTGCAATATAACGAGGGAAATAAATATTTATTTTAGTGCCATGATTCAGCTCAGAGTAAACATTAATGGTTCCTCTGGTTCGCTGTACAAAACCATAAACCTGACTCATACCAAGTCCTGTTCCTTTTTCTTTCTTGGTTGAATAAAAAGGTTCAAATATCCGTTGTGCTGTTTCGGTATCCATCCCTTTTCCAGTATCCGTCAGAGATAGCAGTACATAATCACCCAGTGCAAGTTCCATGTTACGGACATTAATAGTATCGATACTAAGATTACGCGTTGTCAGCACCCATTCACCACCATCTGGCATCGCATGCATGGCATTGATACTCATATTGAGAATGGCATCTTCAAATTCATCTGAATCAAGCCATACTGGCCAAAGTTCATCTGCCAGGGCTAACTCTAACTTAATACGAACAGTCAAGGTCTTCTCAAGCATATTCTCTTCATCCAGCAACAACTGATTTATATCAACAGAACCAGCCGAAGAAACTTCCTTGCGTGTAAAGACCAACAGTTTCTCAGTAAGTTTCCGTGCACGTTCACCCGCCAGATATATCTCATTAATATAATCAACGTATTTAAATTCTAATCTCAATTCGGATTTAAGAAGTTCTGTAAAACCAAGAATCACACTCAGTGCATTATTAAAGTCATGGGCAATACCCCCGGTAAGTTGATCCAGAGCATCCATTTTCTCGGCACGTCGTAATTGCTCATCTTTGATGGTTTGATCAGTAATATCCTGCACGGTTCCTGATGAGACAACAGGGCTACCTCTATTATCAAATTCTGTCTCACAATATTCATGAACATGCTTAATTGAACCATCACCCATCATAAGACGGTGATACACATCATAGGCCGTCTGATTAATTATCGATTCAGAATATACCCTGTCAACATACTCTTTATCTTCAGGATGAATTTTATCAAGGAACATATCATAAGATGGCTCAAACAAAGCTGCATCCTGTCCAAAAATATTATAAACTTCATCGGACCATATTAATTTATTATTAACATGATCAAGCTTCCAGCTTCCAGCTACCAGCTACCAGCTACCAGCTACCAAGCTTAACCATTTTCTGAGTGCGTTTTAATAATTCTTCACTCTGAGCCAATTCAGAACCCCGTCGCCTTATCGTATCAACCATTTTATTTAATACGTTACCAAGCTGATATATTTCATTACTAATAAAATCGACAGGAAATTCAGGATACCCATCATTTTCATTTATTTCAGCTCTATCTACCAATGCATTAATCGGTTTCACAATCACTTTATTCAGCAAGTAAATACTTAAAAATATGATAAAAATAGCCGTAATAAAAAACACAAAAACAAGGTATGTGCGTGTCTTATTAAGTATTGCAACTAGCTCCAGTTTTGGTTTGGCAATCAACAAATAGGTTTTTTCATTCACTGCTGGCATCAAATATGACTGAACAAAATGGGTGTCGTGCTTCAGCATTGCCGTATTTAATGTTGAGGTTTTACTAAATAATATTGAATTCCGCCTAAGTTGTTCAAAAGAAAACAACAAGTCATCTGACTTTGAATAATCGCCGGCCTCGGATAGCAAAAACGCATAGGTATGCCCAGATATTTGTTGGAAAAAATCACTGCCAAGTAAAGCAAATACTTTGACCACACCAAGATAATCCACACGGCCATCTGGCAGCTTGCGTATAATAAGTCGACTATTCTCAATGCTCAGTCCATCTCGAGTTGACCGATATATACTTTTCCCAGAAAAAATAGTCGAGTCATCGTTACTCGCTGCCATCTCCGTCTTTGCCATTAAACCAAAAGGTAAAACCCCACGAGTCCATTTATCACTAAGGCCATTATTAACAAGATAATATTCCAGCTTATTCTCATAGGTTGTTATTCCTGACTGCCTTGAATCACCATCATAAATAGCATAAGCAATAAGCTCTCCATTACCGCCATAAACAGCAATCTGACCCGATGAGGTTAAATTTATGTGTTGCAATAATTCATTTGCCACCTTTTTTTTATCATTATCAAAAACAAGTGGTTGATAGTTATTTTTGTCCTGATATCGGCTAACAAAATAGGACGTTGCCACCACTGATTTATGTGTGGACAAATGAAGACTTTGAGATGAAATATTTTTATTTATACGGTCAAGCTTCTCACTTGCCAATTTATAGGCATGCTGTAATTCAGATTGCGCCCTGTCCCCATACAAATCACTTAATACAATATTAATAGCAACCCCCACGACCACCAGCGTGAGCAATATTGAACTAACGGTAAAAAAAATGACAATATTACGAAGATTTATTCTCTTTACAACATCCATATAACTATCTCAACAGGTATCTTTTGACAACCCATAATCACAAAATATGCGTACATATTTTTCAGGGAAAATGTTTTATAAGAACATCGTTTAGTTTATGTATTTTCATAAGACAAATCACTGCTGTCCCGTTAACGGGCTAAATAAGGAGGCCTGATCCACCCGCAATTGATACAATATGTTTATCTATAACCTATTGAATCAACAAAGAGAATCAGGCCATGGCTCATTGTAATACGATCTTCTCACAATTACTAAAACTTGTTCCGAGACATGAATTCGAGACCCTTGCAAAACAGCATCATTCAGGTCGCTCTTTTCGGACTGCATCGCGTTGGTCACAGTTCGTGAGTCTCTCTATGGCACAATTGTCAGGCAGAAATAGCTTGCGCGATATTGTTGAAAACATCTCTGCCCAGGTGCAT
>JAFLJQ010000215.1 GCA_022712915.1 Gammaproteobacteria bacterium
CTGAAAGGCGAGTTGGGCGACCCTTTAAATTTATTGATGGCAGCGAGTGCCTGGAACTTGAAAAAATGGTTAGTCCATTTTTTTGTGCTGCTTTTTTACTCATTAAACAGCTTGTTAAATGATTTTTGTCGCATATCAAAAGGAGCGTGAGCATTTTATAGGCCAATTTTGACTCCGGTCATCTGTCTATATGGAAAAAATAAATATTCGGCCTTTTTTCAGTGCTGACTAAACTACACAAACGAGGTGAGAAATGACAGCAGAAAAGAAAACCCGCCGCCGCTATACGGAAGAATTAAAACGATATGCTGTGGCCCTGATGACCGAGCAAGGCTACAAAATATCAGATGCCGCACGTAGCCTGGATAGGAATGTGTCCTGATTTAGTTGACCACAACATTAAATTAATTAACTCTCTAAAACGCCTAAATAGCTTAACTTTTTCCCCATAACTACTAGAAGAGGATGCTGGCGGGTTTTAAGACTGAAAAACCCTTAACAACGACTGAAATGATTGACCTTCTAATTAAAAACAAGAAAAAAAGATATAATCCTGTAGAAGTAGATGAATTCATCAACTTGGCTAAAAGTCATGTTGATTATGTGCATATGTTTTAAGACAACAGAGGCACGATGAAGCATAGAAATACGACTGATTGTTAGTGGTAAAGCGGATAAATAGAACCTGACCGAAGTTAGCACATGGTATACGAATCTATTGTTTCATCTAACAACCTCTGGATAACCGGAATCATATGCGGGAAATTAATATGACACTGTTTTATCGCAAGGCATTGCAGGCAAAGAGAATTTCACCCAATTAAATACATCATCTAGTCATGTAGACCTGTCAAATTTGGTTACAATTAAGATTCTACAAAAGTGATAATACGTCAAGAATGTAATTTACAAAAAATAGGGAAATAAAGTTAATAATAGGCATGATTCGATATAAACGATTAAATCATTGAATTATACAGGTTGTTATGCTAATTTTTAATCAGATGTGAAGGTCAAACACATGAGTATAAAGCGTCAACCCATGAAAAATAAATCTCGACAATATCTAACCCCCAACGAAGTAGCCGAGATGTTAATGGTTTCCCCTGTGACTGTTCGTCAGTGGGCTTCAAAAGGAGAACTCCCAGCTTTAACGACACCGGGTGGGCACCGCCGCTTTGTCAGGCAGGATATTGAAGATTTTGCACGTCAGAGGGGGCTAGCTTTATTTCCCGCTGCCAGAGAAGAAATGCGGATTCTGATAGTGGATGATGATCAACAATTTTCAGGTTACCTAAAAGAGTTGCTGGGGATGAGCGCACAAGCGGTCAGTATTGAATTAGCTAATGATGGCTTTGAGGCAGGGCAGAAAGTCGAAATCTTTCAGCCAAATATTGTTTTGCTTGATCTGATGATGCCTGGTCTTAATGGTTATGAAACATGTCACAAGATAAAAGCTGATCCAAGAACAAAAACAATACGCATTATTGCTATGACAGGTTATCCGACCGATGAAAATATTCAACATATTATGGATGAGGGTGCAGAGGTCTGTTTGGCTAAGCCTCTGGAAACGGATAAATTATTTAAATTATTGGGGCTAACAAAGGGTGAAGCAATTGCCTCTAGAGCCTAAAACAGGTTTTGTTAATAAAACTGTTCACTATTTTCGGAATAACTGGCCAGGGAAGGCATTATTAATAAGAAATATTTTTATCATAAATGATAAAAAATTACTAAGATATTTGAAATTAGCGGCTTTTAAAAATACTCTTTGATTGATGCTTAAAATGTTAAAATCAAATACAACAATAAATTCAAATACTCTCCCTGAAATACCCGCCAAAACAGTTGCAGATGAAATGGTGCAGCATTTACGCCAGATTGGCGTAGATTTTGTATTTGGTGTACCCGGCGGTGCGATAGAACCCTTTTTTGATGCTCTTGTTAGACAAATTCACAAGCCTATATCGTGTAGTGAAAATACAAACTATATTATGAAACGGCGTATTTCTCGCCAACACGGGCTTCGCATCATTATTGCACGACATGAAGCAGGCGCAGCTTTCATGGCTGATGGGTATGCCAGAGAAACAGGACGGTTGGCAGTTTGTTGCGCAACCACGGGGCCAGGTACTACAAATTTAATTACAGGTGTAGCTTCGGCTTATTTAGACAGAGTTCCTATGTTGGTCATTACGGCACAGACAGCCTTGTCAAATTTTGGTCGAAGGGGGCTTCAAGAGTCAACCAGTGACACTGTTGATACAGTAGCAATGCTAGGCCATTGTACAAAGTATAGTTCTTTAATTTCACATCCAAAACAATTAGCTCAAAAATTGGCCTCAGCTGTAATTACTGCATACCAACAACCACGTGGACCTGTTCATTTAAGTATCCCTATTGATGTGTTACGAAGTGTTTCTGACTCATCGAGTAAAATTGTCAGTATTGCACATATGCTTCGTGCTCCAAGAGTCGTTGATGCACAGGCTTTTGATGCCTTATGGGAATGTGTAAATAGTGGAAAAAAAATGGCCGTGGTATTGGGGTCTGGATTTTGTTCATCCATTGATCCTGTTATTAAATTTGCAGAACAAACAGCGTCACCTATTATTACAACGCCAATGGGTAAAAGATGGATCAGTGCATTTCATCCACTTAATTTTGGTGTTCTTGGCTTTGCCGGACATGACAGTGCTCGTTCTGTTTTAAAAGATAAAAATGTAGAATACATACTGGCGGTTGGTACAACCCTCGGTGAACTGGGTACGGATGGCTGGAATGAAGAGTATTTACTGAATGAAAAGCTTATTCATATTGATGCAAATATGGAGAATTTTTTACGTTCTACCATGGCCTGTTTGCATGTCTATGGAAATATAGCAATGGTATTTACCGAGTTGTTAAATCGACTCAAGCAGACCAGTAATGGATCGTTTTGTCAAAATAAAAATCTACCGCAGAGTGATGTCTCTCCTACTCTTGAGATATTTGATAAAGAAGCATGTTATTCCAGTGAAATACCATTAAAACCTCAACGGGTGATGCATTTTTTGAGTAATCACTTCCCTGAAGAAACACGTTTTGTCTGTGATGCAGGTAACAGCTGGGCCTGGGCTACTCACTATCTTCATCTTCGCCATGCAAAGCATTATCACATTAGCATGGGCTTTGGCAGTATGGCTTGGGCAATAGGTGCAGCTATTGGTGTAGCACTCGCCCATGATGGAGTGCCAACTGTTTGCTTAACGGGAGATGGTAGTTTTCTCATGAGCAGTCAAGAATTGACAGTAGCTATTCACCAAAAATTACCTGTTATTTTTGTCATCCTCAATGACCAGGCGCTAGGTATGGTAAAACATGGTCAACGACTGGGTGGGGGAGAACCGATCGGTTTTGATCTACCACCAGTAAATTTCGCGGCCTTAGCCGAAGCAATGGGTGCACGGGGTTATAGCATCAAAACACCAGATGATTTGAATATGCTGGACATAAATGCTCTGTGTCAGAGTGGCGGGCCAAGTCTATTGGACATACATATCGACCCAGAAGAAGTACCACCTATGGGTGGCCGGATAAAGGTATTAAAAAACGCATAACGGATAAGTCAAATATAAATCGCACATATGAAACATTATCAGTTAAATATGAAATATATCCTTATTTGGCTTAGCTTTATGATTTTTAATATTGCTCAGGCACAAGATCCTTCATCTATGGGACTATTCGGTGATTATGAAACGGTTTCTATCGCCACGGGTGCTAAAAAAGCTTTACACCTTGCCCCTTCAGTTGCAACTGTCATCACGGCAGAAGATATCAAGGCCATAGGGGCTACTTCACTTGATGAAGCCCTTGAATCGGTACCTGGACTACATGTTACCCTGTCATTTAATCGTTTAAATTCGGTTTATTCTTTTCGAGGTATCCATGCCGGACAGAATCCACAGGTATTATTGTTATTAAATGGTGTTCCATTGCGCCAGCTATTCTCTGGCGCACGTCCCAACAATTTACGCTTGCCCGTTAGTAATATTGCACGTATTGAGGTGATTCGTGGACCTGGTTCGGCTGTTTATGGTGCGGATGCCTTTGCCGGTGTCATTAATGTCATCACATATCAGGCTGGCAATAATGGCAATACCGAAGCTGGTGTTAAAGGTGGGTCATTTAATCGCAAGGGCGGTTGGGCATCAACTGCTGGCCAGTTAGGTGAATGGAATATATTATTTAATCTTGAATCGGATAAAAGTGATGGCGACCGTGGCAGGGTCGTGCAAAGTGATTTGCAACAAGCTTACTTTGATGCGAAGTATGTTACATCGGCCTCACATGCACCGGGCGCACTGGATACTCGCTATGACATTCTAACTTCCCAGTTATCACTAAGTAACCAGAAATGGAACATCGATTTCTGGCAGTATCGGAATAAAGATGCTGGGGTAGGGCCGGGTGCCGCCCAGGTGCTTGATCCGACAGGTAGTCAAGATACAAAACTCTATATGTTCGATATTCTGTATCAGTCTGATAATTACGGTGCATGGAATTGGGAAGGGGAAACAAGTTACCTGTATGGCAAGAGCAAATCACATTTTGTGCTCTTTCCAGACGGTAGCCGTTTACCTATTGGTGCAGATGGAAATATAAATGTAAGTAGTTTAAATAATGTGGATTTTACCGATGGAATGATAGGTAATCCGGTAACAACGGATGAACAAGCCACGGTAGAGTTTCGTAGTTATTATCAGGGTTGGGCGAACCATCACTGGCGCTTTTCTCTAGGAGCACAACGTCATAAATTAAAAGCCAGGAGTACGCAGAATTTTGGCACTGGTGTCATCAATGGCTTAGAAACGTCTGTAGATGGTAGTTTAACGGATGTATCTGGCACCTCAAATATTTACATCCCTAATCGGGAACGCGAGATATATTATGTATCATTGCAAGATGAATGGCTATTCCAGTCTGATTGGGAAATGACGTATGGTATTCGCATCGACAAGTATTCGGATTTTGGTAATACAGTCAATCCTCGTTTAGCGTTGGTTTGGGCGACAGATTTAAATCTGACTTCAAAATTACTCTATGGACGGGCATTTCGTGCTCCCTCTTTTAATGAACTGTATGCCATTAATAATCCTTCGATACTGGGTAATCCGGATCTTAAACCGGAGACAATAGATACAGTGGAGCTGGTATTTAATTACCGCCTAAATAACGAAAATAGAATACAGTTGGATCTGTTTAGGTATGATATTGATGATTTAATTCAATATGTCAGAGATGATTCGGGAACTAGTTTTACTACGCAAAATACAGAAGGAATTGAGGGCTATGGCTACGAAATAGAAGGTCACTGGAATGTAATAAATACGGTACTGATTAACACCAATTACTCCTGGCAATTATCCAGATACAAATTGACAGGACAGCTTGTAACCGATACTCCACAAAAAGAATTCTATCTTGAAACACGTTGGCTGTTTATTCCGCAGTGGCATATTGGTCTGGAGGGTTATCGTGTATTTGATAGAAAACGTAGCCCAACAGATACACGTACTGAGATTGCCGACTACAGTTGGGTCAATTTGACCTTACGTCATAAAGTCAAAAATAGTGGCTGGTCATTGACTGGAAGTATTCGAAACCTGACCGATGAAGATGCGAGAGAACCTAGCAACGGCAGAATAGCAGATGATTATCCTCTGGAAGGTCAGAGTTTTTATACGGAGATACGTTATCAATGGGAGTAATCGAGGATGAACCTCAATCTGGGCATTTTTCAGTCAAGCGTCGTGATGACATTTTTGCAGAAAAACTAAAAACTCGTATCTGGCAGGAGATACCATCCGACTCTAACCCTTACCTTGCTAAAGCATGTCTATGTCACGGTTATGAACTTTTCGATTTAATGCAAAACTGTCGTTATAGCGAAGTCTTGTATTTATTGTTTCGCGGTGAATTACCGGATAAAGATGAAAGCAAATTACTTGAACAATTACAGATCGCATTAATTAATCCAGGCTTGCGCCACCCTGCCACACATTCTGCAGTTTATGCTGGGGTTGGAAAAAGTGATCCGGCTCATATACTACCCATCAGTTTGTCAGTACTGGGGGGACAGCATCTTGGTGGTGCGGAAGTAGAACAGGCTATGCGTTTTTTACGTCGAGCCTGTCGCAAGCCAGTAGAATTTACCATTCAGCAACATATTCTGCCGATGCTGGAACAACAGAATACAGTTAAGGCTGATATTCATCCGGTTCCTGGTTTTGGTAGTCACTTTGGCGATATTGATCCTCTGGTTAACCAAATGGCCAGACATTTACAGTGTCTGCCTGCCAGTAGTAAGTGCCTAACCTGGGGGATGACGTTTACCAGTGAAATAGCCACTTATAATATTGGCTGGTTAATGACAGGCCTGGCAGCGGCTGTTTTTGCGGATCTAGGTTTTCAACCACGGGCCGGTGCTGGCTTATATCAACTTTTATGTGCCCCCGGTTTGCTGGCACATGGACTGGAGTACGCCAATAAACCATTGAGTGCCGTTCCCTTTGTTGGTGATGAACAATATCAATTTGAGTCTGAAGATGGATAGCTTTGCACTTTGGGATGAATACCGCCAGGTGGTTCGTAGTTACAATGGTGGTTGGCGAATTGGTAAAGGGGTGTATTGCCATGGGTATTCCATCATGGATGATCTGGTGGGAAATATCAGTTATATGCAAATGGTAATACTCAATGTTACTGGTCATTTACCAGAGCGCCGTCTGGCTGATTGGTTTGAAGCTCGTCAGATCTGTATGAGTTGGCCTGATCCTCGTATCTGGTGTAACCAGATAGGTGCTCTAGCCGGAACATTACGCACATCTGCGGTTGCGGCAACCACTGCCGGGGTTTTAGCTTCCGACTCAAGAGCCTATGGAGGGCCACGCACCATTATAGAAGGGATGCATTTCATACAACAGGCATTGCATGATTATAATAATGGCTTGACAGCTGATGATATTATTCAAGAATTTTGTGCCCAACATGGCGGTAAGCCCACGATGATGGGTTATGCTCGACCCATTGCCAAAGGTGATGAGCGAATTGAGGCAATGGAGCGTGTGCGACTTTCACTGGGATTTGATGTTGGCCCGCATCTAACTTTGGCAAACAAAATTGAGAAGGTCATGATAGAGCATTATGATGAAGGCATGAACATCAACGGGTATGTATCTGCCTTTGTATCAGATCAAGAATTTTCTGCGGAAGATGCAAATCGTATTAGTACCGTTCTGGTATCTAGTGGAGTGACTGCCTGTTATGTCGATACCATGAAACGACCTGCAGAGACGTTTAATGCCTTAAGATGTGAAGACGTAATCTATGTAGGTCCTCCGCCACGAAGAGTAAAAAGTCGATCCATAAATTATAAAAAATAGTGGATTTTGTTGATTGCTAAGCTTTATGGGCCGTTACAATACTCCAGTAGGAAAAACCGGTTTTTATAACCTCAATATTCATAAACCCCGCCTCTTGTAGCATTTCTGAAAGTTCAAGGCCGGAATATTGCTGTCCTTGAGTCCAAAGCAGCATGCCGATGCTACTGGCTGCAGCAGCTAAAGGCCCACTCTTGTCATCATCATAAAGTACTTCATGCAGTATGATTCGCCCCCCAGAGGGCAAGCTCTGATAGCTCTTTTTCGTCAGGAAAAGACATTTGTCTTCCGGCCAATCGTGGTAAATTTGTGAATAAAAATGAATGTCTGCTTCAGGAAAAGGGTCTTGCCAGATATTGCAAATTCGGGTTGATAGTCTGTCAGAGAGATTATGATTCGTAGCTATTTCACCCGCAACTTTACACACTGATGGCAAATCCAGCAGAGTGGCTTTCAGTTGAGGCCATTGTTCCAGTGCTGCGATGCTATGGGCACCTGAGCCGCCACCAACATCCAGCATGGTTTTGTATTGAGAAAGGTTAACTATTTGTACCCACACCTGTGCTGGTCCGTTACTTGAACTGTGCATGGCGCGAGTGAAAGCCGCTGCAAGCTCTTCTTGCTCAGCATGCACTTTAAAGACATCCTGCTTTCCTTCATAGGCTTGGCTTTGATTAGCTAATATAGCTTGTTTAATACTTGGATATGTAATTGAGTCATAGTTATTAATCAGCAAGTCGAGGAAACTGCCATAATAATAGGGACTTTCCTTTAATAGGTATAATCGGGATAGTGCGGTAAGACTGTAAAGTCCACTCGTTTTTGATAATAGACCCGTACTGACACACATTGATAACATGGCTGCCGCCGCACGGGGAGTCAGGTTTTTTATCTGACAAATTTCCTCCAGACTCAGCGCTGATTGACTGAGTAGTGGGAAAATTTCCAGATCGTGGGCTGTAAGAATGGCTGGAAAACCGATAAGGCCACTGACAACATCTGCCAACGGTTTATTATCTATTTGCGAATGTTGTTTTTCTGGTATGGTTTTAACGGTTGATTTCATACGGGCTATATTATAATTTTTTAATACTTAGTGTAATGTGGTTTGCGTCTTAGTTGATGCTGTTGACATTAGACTGTTCATTAATTCTATTAGCTTGTTTGATTCAACCGGTTTTTGTAAATAGCCTTTGATATTGAGAGTTTTTGATTTGGGTTCATCAATTACTTCACTGTATCCGGTACATAGAATGATCGGTATATCGGGCCGCTTATTCATAAGCGCCTGAGCAAGTTTGTGTCCGGGAAGAATGGGCATGGTTTGATCTGTCAGAACCAGATCAAAGGTCGTTGGATTACTTTCAAATGCACCCAGGGCTTCACATGGGTCGAGAAACAATTCAACGGTATATCCCCGGTTAGATAACAATTCCTTCAAATAGGCCGCTAACGCTGGATCATCATCGACAACCATAATCCTTCCTTTGCCATGCTGTTTATCAACGGGTTGAAGTGGCGAGAGTTCCTCAACGTCACCCTGAAAAAGTGGGAAATACAGTGAAAACTCGGTTCCTTTGCCTGATTCTGATTCAACATGGATATGACCATTGTGATCATGCACAATGCCGTGTACAACAGACAGGCCCATACCCGTACCTTTATCAACGGGCTTGGTCGTGTAAAAGGGGTCAAAGATACTATTAATCGTTACATCATCCATGCCTGTCCCGTTATCACGAATGGTGAGTTTAACGTATTCACCATTAATGGGTTTATGGCAGGAACTGCATACATCATTATCCGACGTTATATTTTGTAATGTCAATTCAATTATTCCGCTGTCATCTACAATCGCATCACGGGCATTGATACACATATTTAAGATTATCTGATGAAATTGTATCGCATCTACAAGGATAATAGGTGATTGCCCCATCAAATTCTCTTTAATTTCAATGCTGCTCGGCAATGTTGAACTAAGCATTTTGATTGCTTCTTTTATCAGTGGATTCAATGCCAGTGGCTTGTGATCTGCTGAGCCCCCCCGACTGAAGGCGAGCATTTGAGAGATTAAAATCCTTGCCCGCTCTGATGCCTTGGCGACTTCTGTCAGATATTGTTTCAGCTTGCCATCTTTGGCATACAATTCCAGAGCCAGGTCATTGTAGCCCTGAATGCTGGCGAGAATATTGTTAAAATCGTGAGCAATGCCGCCTGTAAGGTGACCGATAGATTCCATCTTTTGTGCTTGCCGCAATTGTTTCTGGATAGCTTCTTTTTCTTCTTCCGCTTGTCTTTGTTCCGTCAGATCTCTGATTGCAACCACATCAACCAGTCGGCCATTAAACTGTATCTGCCGATTTCGAATGGCAATGGGAAAGATTGAACCGTCACTTTTAAGACCTTGAGTCTCAACATTACTTTCATTGGACTGCTTTAGTCTGTTAATTACAGCATCATGCTGCTGTGGAGGAATAAGTTGTCTTAGTTCCGTTCCTAGAATGTCAAAACGATTGACACAAAATATTTGTTCAATGGTACTGTTTACCTCAATAATTGTTCCATTATCATGAATAATGATGCCTTCGAAAGTGGCATTGGCCAGCGTTTTGATTTGATTATGGGCCTCTGTACGTAAGGTAATGTCATGAGCAATACCATCCACTGCGACTACGTCACCACTATGATTTACAATTGGCGTTTCAGTTATTTCTAATTGACATAGAGTGCCATTCTTGTGTTGTATTTCCATTTCGAACGGTGGCTGCGGCTTGCCTTGCAGACTGGCCCTGTGAAATTTCAGGGAGTCATCATTTCTGGAGTTATTAGTAGCATACTGAAGATAATTATTAGAAAATTCCTCTACAGAATATCCGAGAACGCTTTGAATGGACGGGGAGAGATAGGAGAAAGTTCCATCTGGATCCTGTGTATAAAAAAAGTGTTCTTCAGATAGCGATTCAACTAATCGACGGTAACGGGTTTCACTATTACGTAAATCTGCAATGGCACCATTCATTTGCTCCTGGCTAATGAGATAATCCTCTCGATGGAGAGCAATATCACACACGCGGCGTAACTGCCTGGCACGAAATGGTTTACTAATAAAGTCGCTGGCACCATCTAGCATCAATTCACTGGCCTTATTTGATGAGCCATGGGCCGTCATCATAACGACAGACTGATGTGGGTTTGCTGTGATAATCTGTTTCAATACATCGGTGCCAGACTTACCTGGTAACATAACATCAAGCAGGACAAGGTCATACTGTCCATTTTCCCACATTTCCAACCCGGTTATACCATCTGTAGCAATATCAATGTCATAACGCTGATCCAGAAAACGTTTTATTAAATCAATTGTTTCAGGTGTATCTTCAATAATGAGTAGCTTTGATCGTATTGGCCCTTGCTGATTTGAGAGTACTTCTTGCACAGCATTTGGCAAGTCTTCAATATTATTCAGGTTAACAAAAGAATTGATTTCAAATTCTTTTGCTGTTGCCTCTGCAATACGGAAACTGAATGTTTTACTAGCAACCACAATAGGAATTGTAGGGTTAACGCCTAAGATTTCAGAGCGAATCAGGCGTGATAACCGCCAACCATCCATATCAGTGAGTTTGACATCCATAATGACACAATCATATGACTTAGTGCGTAGCTTCTGAATTGCATCTTGAGCCGATTCGGCAGTTTCAATATTGGAAAAATTGGATTCTGTTAAATACCTGAATACTGATTCGATACTTTCAGCATGTGAATAAACAAGTAGTAAGCTTGCCTTATGAATCCAGGCGACCTGTTGTCTTATACTGCTTTTTTCCATAAGTTTACCAAATAATACCTGTTTACTTAAAAGTAACGCTGCATGCTAGATTATATAGTAATCAGTGATAAATAATTAAACAAACTGTTAACATTGGTGAATATTAAATTAGTAAAATTCAATCATACGTAGGATCTTTAAACTCATTGAAAAATAAGGGAACTTATTGAACCCCATCGGATCAGATCACACAATTCGACAAAAAACCGAGTGATCAGGGGTATCCGATGAAGAAAAAACAAGCTACCAAATTAGCGAGG